>NZ_BPLI01000227.1:0-170 GCF_019656175.1 Bacillus sp. BML-BC051 | reverse complement strand
ATGTTGTCACGTAAGTAATCGAATCCAAGCTCATTATTTGTGCTATACGTAATATCAGCAGCATAAGCCTCTTGTTTCTCTTCGCGTGACATACTGTTTAAGTTAATTCCTACTGTTAAGCCAAGGAACTCATGAAGTTGTCCCATTTCGCTCGCATCACGTTGTGCTAA
>NZ_BPLI01000226.1:0-406 GCF_019656175.1 Bacillus sp. BML-BC051 | reverse complement strand
ACAAAACTGGATTATTGGTCCTGTTCTGATGTTTGCTTTGGCTGTTATATTCTTACCGGATAAGCCAGAGTATATGGTGGGCTTAATTATGATAGGTTTAGCTCGTTGTATTGCGATGGTTATTGTTTGGAATGACTTAGCAAAAGGTGATACGGAGTATGCGGCAGGATTAGTTGCTTTTAACTCTGTATTCCAAATGTTATTTTTCTCAGTATACGCTTATGTGTTTGTAACAGTCATTCCAGAATGGCTAGGTATTGAAGGAGCTGTTGTAGATATAACAATGGCTGAGGTTGCAAAATCAGTCTTTATTTACTTAGGAATTCCGTTTATTGCAGGAATGTTAACACGTTTTATCTTTGTAAAAACAAAAGGCCGAGAGTGGTATGAAAAAGTCCTTATACCA
>NZ_BPLI01000225.1:0-191 GCF_019656175.1 Bacillus sp. BML-BC051 | reverse complement strand
CTCAATATCCTTAATGTTTACATTGTCACAAGCTGCTGTTTTACTCCCTTTGTTTCCTTTAATATTACGAAACGCGAGGAGTATATTTTCATCTGATATAATGATAGGCATTAAATTTTTAAAAGAATTTTTCTTTGTTGCCTTCTGGTATAAGTTATCTAAGAAAGTTTGGATACCGTAGTATTCGTTGT
>NZ_BPLI01000224.1:0-299 GCF_019656175.1 Bacillus sp. BML-BC051 | reverse complement strand
TTGACAGCATACGGTACTTAGTTAGTTCCAGCCGGTTTATTATTCCTGCTGGCTTTCGGTTATCCATATAGACACTACGAACCGTAACCGCATGTTTTACCCTGCTTCCAACATCTCACTCTGCCGAGTGTATGCAGTTGGGAATCTCACTGGGAGAGTTTCGGGGCGTTACTCCTTCATTCCTCTCACTCGCCTGAACAGTTATCCTACTCTTTATTGTTTTCGATGTTTCTACAATTAAGAATAGTCCTCGTTGTCGCCTATGCTCCCGCATTACTTACTCGAGAACGTCTCGCACC
>NZ_BPLI01000223.1:0-366 GCF_019656175.1 Bacillus sp. BML-BC051 | reverse complement strand
GTTGGGCCCGTGGATCCGGTTGGACCTTGTGAACCTGTTACTCCCGTTGGGCCGTGGATGCCTGGTGGGGCTTGAACTCCTTGGGGACCGTGTGCTCCGGTTGCCCCAGTATCCCCTGTTGGGCCTTGTGGACCTTGCAATCCTTGCACGCCTTGTGGACCGGTTGGACCTATTTCGCCTTGCACACCTTGAACTCCGGTTGGGCCTTGTGGACCAGTCGGACCTTGCACACCTTGTATCCCCTGAATTCCCTGCGGACCTTGTGCTCCGGTTGCCCCTGTCACACCTTGTATTCCTTGCGGGCCTTGATCTCCTTGAATTCCTTGTGGACACGTTGGACCTTGAATTCCTTGTGGACCTTGGATT
>NZ_BPLI01000222.1:0-377 GCF_019656175.1 Bacillus sp. BML-BC051 | reverse complement strand
AATCAGCCTAATGAGAATCCGGAAAATGGTATTACGTTAGGAAATCTTGCTCATAATGACTCTGTCATTATTACGTTCCAAGTGACAATATCTTCTTCTACTCTTCAACCTACAATTAATAACGATGCTACTGTTTCCTATACCGTTATCATTGATCCAGATGAACCACCTATTACAATTACAAAGCAAACAAATACCGTTACAACAACATTAATCGAGCCAATAATTAACATTGAGAAAACAGCAGACAAATCTATCGTCGTTATAGGAGATGTTATTACATTCACATTAGAGGTATTTAATGATTCCACAATTCCGACAATTAGTACTTCTGTTATAGACACAATTCCAGCTGGTACAACATTTATAGAAAACAG
>NZ_BPLI01000221.1:0-262 GCF_019656175.1 Bacillus sp. BML-BC051 | reverse complement strand
GGGCTAAAGGATTAACAGGAGTGACAGGAACGACCGGAGAAACAGGAGCAACAGGTGTGACGGGCTTACAAGGACCACGAGAAAGCAAGGGAGAGCAAGGGATCGAAGGTCCAACAGGTCCGCAAGGTGTTCAAGATCAACATAGGCTACATGTAGTAAATAGGGAGACAGGAGATCAAGGTCCACAGCGAATCCAAAGTCCACAAGGACTTCAAGCTCCAACGGGTCCACCAGGAATTCACGGAGATCAAGGCCCGCAAGG
>NZ_BPLI01000220.1:0-519 GCF_019656175.1 Bacillus sp. BML-BC051 | reverse complement strand
GCATTACTCCAAATCCCATCTTTCACTCTCGTCTTTACCTGCTTGTCTTTGAAAGTTTCCTAGTGATTTCTAATCCACCAGTCAAATTCGTTAAGGTTAACATTGGCGAGTAGTGGACTAAGGATACCACCTTGCGTGGTACCTTTGGTCTGAAATATCGTTTTGCCGTTAGTCAGTTGCACTTTCGCTTTCAATATTTTCCGGATTATGACTAGTAGTTGTTTGTCACGAATACCCAGTGTCCATAGTTGGCGCATGAGTTTGACGTGACTTACTTCGTCAAAGAATCCCTGAATGTCTATATCCACCACATATGTAAGGTTTTGCTGATTTACCCGTTTTGTTGCGTCTGCTATAGCATTTTCAGCACTTCTGTTTGGGCGAAATCCATGACTTCGGTTACAGAAGTGTGCTTCACAGATAGGCTCCATTACTTGTAAGATGCATTGTTGGATAATCCTATCCCACATACTTGGTATTCCCAGAGGTCTGGTTTTCCCATTGGGTTTCGGTATTTCC
>NZ_BPLI01000219.1:0-222 GCF_019656175.1 Bacillus sp. BML-BC051 | reverse complement strand
ACTATTATAAAATAGCAACGCATGCTTCCCTGGATTTCAGTAAAATGAACCATAGTCTTGGTCACATGATGTATAACAGATTCCCAAAGTCAAAAATTAGAGGAAAAAGCAACACAAACGGATACACGAATATAGGGAAATATAAAGGGAAAGACAGAGGTATTAAACCATACCTAAAGTCAAAAGCGATGAGATTTCTCATGAAATGTCCTATTTTACCAA
>NZ_BPLI01000218.1:0-378 GCF_019656175.1 Bacillus sp. BML-BC051 | reverse complement strand
GGTCACATGATGTATAACAGATTCCCAAAGTCAAAAATTAGAGGAAAAAGCAACACAAACGGATACACGAATATAGGGAAATATAAAGGGAAAGACAGAGGTATTAAACCATACCTAAAGTCAAAAGCGATGAGATTTCTCATGAAATGTCCTATTTTACCAATCTCCTATATTCAACACAAAAAACCGATGATGAAAAAGCAATCTATTAACAGATACACCGCAGCAGGACGAGCCCTTATACACCAAAACTTGGCAGAAATAACCGTAGCGGAACTGAAATGGTTAAGAGACAATCCAGTTATAAATGAACGGGCACACATAGAAAACAATGATAATCGACTTTCACTGTATATTGCACAAAAAGGAAGCTGCAGT
>NZ_BPLI01000217.1:0-317 GCF_019656175.1 Bacillus sp. BML-BC051 | reverse complement strand
AGTAAAATTAAAAGAAGTTGACTTTAAAAAATCAAGACCTACTCATGATAGAATATGTAATAAGCTGTTATATGAACAGATATTAGAAGATCCAAAACTAGCAGCTAAATTTACAGCAGAAGAAATTGAATTATTTAAAAATGGTCAGAAACCCAAAACATATACATGGCATCACCATCAGGACACAGGAAGAATGCAGCTTGTAGACGCGAAATTACATAAGCAAACTGGTCACACGGGTGGGTATAACATCTGGGGGAAAGACGGAGAAAAATAGGGAGGTTTATTAATGCATCGCATTGTTTGGGTTGGTGTAA
>NZ_BPLI01000216.1:0-2793 GCF_019656175.1 Bacillus sp. BML-BC051 | reverse complement strand
TGATTTTAATTCTTTTTTTCAATTCGTTTTGCATTTTCTACATAGTTTGTAAGTAGGCTACCGCTGTCTTTTTTACTTTGTAGAAAGGTAGAGAATACCCAGTACATGACAACGAATACCACTAAAGCTAAAATCGTAGCCACTTTATTCCCCTCTTTCTGTTGGATTATAATTTGCAATCTTTTCTACACGGGTTGCTAAGAAAAAGACAATTAACATATTTACCGCTAATGCAATTTTCCCCATCATAGAACCTGCTAAAAATCCATATGCTTCTTTTGACATCAACATAATCACAATCGGCATGGCAATCACGATTAAGCAGTTCTGTACAAACGCACGTTGTGCTTGCGACAAACTAGAACGTAATCTTGCCAGATATAGCTTTTGTTTTTCGAAATCTTCTGCAATATCTAATAAGACTTGTACTGAATTCGCCCCGCCTTCTCGACTACACACTTCCAACATTTCATGGAAGAAAACCAATTCTCTAAAATTAAAAGTTTCATTGAATCCTTTAAATGCACGGTGCATTGTAGTTCCACCTTCTAATAAAAGAGAAACTTTTTCTATTTCTTCTTGAATACTCTCATGCATCATTGGCTTTACTTGTACTAACACGCGTTTAGCGTTATTACTAATTTGAAGCGCATTCGCTACTGCCTTCATATAAATAGAGAGACGGTCAATGACAACCAAGTAGTAACGTTTTTTTCTTCGATAGAGAAGAAATCTCGGAACTAAAAATCCACATAAAGCAGAAATCAGGGTAAAAGGATCTCTTCCAAATGAGAAGTAGAATATTGCTGCTATACTCATTCCCGAAAGAATCGTATATACCCAGTACATGCTTTTCGTCAATTTCCACTCGTACTTTTGGGCTTCTTGGATAACAGATTGTGGAAGATACATTCGTATGCCTTTAATATTCCTTAATTCCAAGCGCCTTTCTTCTTTCTCATTTTCTTGTACAAATTGGGAAAGTGCAGAACCTTTAGATTTTGCAAAAAGTAAAACAAGTAATACTACACTAATAAAGATTAATAATATACATCCATAGGCGAACAAACTATGCATACTGCACCTCCTGTTGTGATAGGAACGGTGCATAAAGAGCTGGATTTACAGAAGTAGCAGAACGGAATTTTTTCTCCATTTTAGCTGACATTTTCCCTGTAATAATGTGCTGTCCATGAATTTTTCCTATGCTTTCATTTATCTCATCCTGTTCCTCGTATGTCGGGATAAACTGAGAAAGTTCATTAAACTGTATATCACCTCGATAATCTAATAATTCAATCATCTCTGTAATATAACGATTCCCATCATCTTTCTTTTCTAAAAAGACAATCACATCGAATGTCTGTGAAATTAATTCATATAAATACTGGGCATCAATATTCGCACCACTTTGCAGACACATGAGCATTAAACGTCTGACTGCTTCTATGGCACTTCTTGCATGGACAGAGGTAAAGCCAGGGTGGCCTGTTTGGAAAAAGTTAATCATTTTTAATGCTTCTTTACCCCTCGATTCCCCTACAATTAATCGCTTTGGTCCTTGACGTAGTGCATTCGTTAACAATCTATCAAAATCAATTGCATTTTCTTCTACTTCCGATGCCCTACATTGCATCGGAACAAAGTGATGTTCTGGAAAAATTCGATGCAAATATAATTCAGGGTTATCTTCTACTACAAGAGTACGTTCTTTTTTCTTTCCTTTCGGAATATGAGAAGCAAGAAATTTCATAAACTCTGATTTCCCTGTCCCTGTTGCTCCAGCGACTAGAATATTCATTTTGGCTTTCACGGCTGCAGCCAAAAAGTCCAACATCTCTTTTGACGCTTGATTAGTAGATAACATTCGCTCTTCAGAAGCACGAAGATGATCTGCATTCTTACGAATCGTTATTGTTGTCCCGAGTCCCCCAAGTTCATCTAAAGCAATATTGATACGGATATAGGGAAACACGCAGTCCACATATGGTTTTGCTGTATTTAATGACTCTGACGTACTATTTACCATCTTATAGGCTAAAGCCTTTACCTCTTCTTCCGTCTCAAATCGGTAAGGGAATGTTAACTCTCCCTCTCCAATTTTTTCGTAAATAATTTCTTTTGTACCATTGATATAAATATCGGTTACATCCTGATCTTCTTTTAAAGGTTCTATAATTCCAAATCCCACAATATCATCACATACCATATTTAATAATTGTTCAGAAGGTACATCTGAAATGACGACTTGATTACTTAATAGAAAACTTTTAATGATTTGTTCTACAGCTGCTCTCTTTTCTTTATTCATAAAAGATTCGCTTAAAATATCACGATGGTCTTTTACTAAAAATGCACGAATTTCATCCGTGATATCTTTAATTTGTTGAGCTGTAGTTGTTCCTAACTTTCGAGCTGATTTGGAACGAATCATATAACCAAAATGATATAAATCAACTCGATTTCGCTTTAAGGCGACTTGTTTTCCCTGTAAATAGCCCCACATACTACTGCCTCCCTTTTAATTTCGTAAACCAAAGAGACCCTTTTTCATAGAGGATGTATGCTGGGTTGGAATATCAAGACCAGCTGCTTCCATAATGTGATGGACCTTTGTATTAATTTGCGGGGAACCAAACTGCATCCCCCATTCATAACTCGTACGCTCCCTGTCATACGGAATTGTCACTGCAATTTTTTGGGAAGATAGCTTTTCAATACCTTCTACATAATCCTCAACTGCCATATTTAAAACATGAATCATACGAGGCAATGTTAGCACTACTTCTTCTA
>NZ_BPLI01000215.1:0-315 GCF_019656175.1 Bacillus sp. BML-BC051 | reverse complement strand
GTTAATCCCATATCAACCACTCGTCCGATTGTGGCAGATGTTACCCTAGGACCGTGTCCAGTATCGCTTAAAATAGCAGCTCCTGCTCCGGTTACTGTCCACTGCGCGGTAGGTGGTTTTTGCCCACCATATTCGGTAGGATAGCGGAACTGTTTTTCTACAGCTGTATTATGACTGGATGCACCAGTTAATAAATATTTTGCGCCTTTTGCATTTACGATACTTGCTCCAAGTGCTAAACCTTCCATAGAAGTAGAACAAGCGCCGAATAGTCCGAGATAAGGAGTGCCCAGTGTACGGCAAGCAAAGCTTGTA
>NZ_BPLI01000214.1:0-248 GCF_019656175.1 Bacillus sp. BML-BC051 | reverse complement strand
GTGCGCCGAACGCAGCTGCGACTGCAAACGTAACGCACCCAGTTAAACAAGGTTTCATTCAAACTTTAGGGGTATTTACAGATACATTATTAATTTGTAGTTGTACAGCATTTATTATTCTTTTATCAGATGTGCATAATGCAGCTGATTTAAATGGTATTCAATTAACGCAGCAAGCATTAAGCCAACATATTGGACCATGGGCATCTATATTTGTAGCGGTTGCAATCTTCTTATTTGCATTCAGT
>NZ_BPLI01000213.1:0-239 GCF_019656175.1 Bacillus sp. BML-BC051 | reverse complement strand
ATTTCGCCCCACTGCTATTACCTTACCATCCGGTTTAATGCCAAGGGTACGACGCCACCCCGCCGCAACCGATACAATATTATACCAGTCGTTTCCATTACACTGATCATGCTTATTCCACCCCACCGCCTCCACGGTATTATCACTTTTCAGAGCGATTGTATGAGCATTACCCGTGTTCGTCGCCATATGAACATTGCCCGTAGCGACTGCTTCAATATCACACCAGCCACTTACAT
>NZ_BPLI01000212.1:0-172 GCF_019656175.1 Bacillus sp. BML-BC051 | reverse complement strand
TACTATTAAAGAAAGATTCTCAGCCACTTACAGCAAAAGACATCGGCTTAAAAGTACCAAATGAAAAAGAACCACAAACTGTTATTATGGATGGAAATGTCTTAGATGAACCTTTATCCTCAAGCGGACATAACCGTGCTTGGTTACATTCTGAACTAGAAAAGCTCGGTGT
>NZ_BPLI01000211.1:0-550 GCF_019656175.1 Bacillus sp. BML-BC051 | reverse complement strand
TTGGAAGTGTTTCAACTGGATTTTCTGAAACAAAGGTGACGATGTTCTCGTTACTTGTAACGGTGACTGTAATTGGTGGATCGGTATGCGAGACTTGTAGTTGTAACGAAATATTTGCCGTATTTTTAAACTCATTATTAACAGGTGGACTTATTACTTGTACTGTGAATAACACGATAATTGTTTCGTTTGGCTCTAAATTAGTGGCAACTAGGAAATCGATATTCGGATTCTCTAGTGGAGAGCGTTCACCGTTAATAAAGACAGTGCAGTTAGCTGACGGAAACATTTTTCGTGACTGTTGTAGTTATAAGATGAACTGGTAAACGAACAATATTTGAATTTACAATGAAAGTAATAATTGGTTCCTGTGGAGTCAATTGAAAAGCAGAGATAACTTGTGCAGAATTTATAATTGTACTGTTTGAAAGAATAGAAGTTACGAGAGCTTGAAATGTTATAGTTGCTACTGTACCTGCAGATACAGAACCAATATTAATACTAGTTTCTAGACGAACATTTGGAACCGAAGTACCGTTAATAGTTACGC
>NZ_BPLI01000210.1:0-196 GCF_019656175.1 Bacillus sp. BML-BC051 | reverse complement strand
TCAAAGTAACAGAAAAAGGTTTTGAGAGAGTCGAGACGCAACAAGAAGTAAAAGCGGTACCACAAAAAGTAGTAATCGGAACAAATAGCGAAACGCTAGATGCGAAGAAATTTGTTGAAGTAAAAGATGGAGAAGTAGTAGGGTTTGTAGGGAAACTAGATACAACAAACGTTGGTAAGCAAACAATAAAAGTAGA
>NZ_BPLI01000209.1:0-484 GCF_019656175.1 Bacillus sp. BML-BC051 | reverse complement strand
CATGACCTAAGTTACCACTCGTTTCAAGGAGTACGACATCCGATCCGGTGTCGACACAAATGAATTCCGGAGAAATTACACTTGTTAAATCTGTAGGTAAAACGTTCGCAACAAGTGGCGATACAATTTCGTATACGATTACACTACGTAACCCGGGAAGTGTTACGTCACAAAATATAATTTTCACAGATATATCACCTGCCGGAACGACATTCATATCTGGCACTCTTACAAACGATTCTGGTACACAGCAGATCGGAAATCCAGCTAACGGGATTCAGATTGGAAATATAAATCCAAACGGAACGGCTGTGATTACTCTCAACGTACTTGTTACAAATATTCCAAGTATAAATCCAATTTCTAATTCTAGTTCTGTACAATTTTCACATGTGGTCGACCCTAGCCAACCTTCCGTATCACAAATGAATGTATCTAATGCTGTTTCGACAACTATTAATAGTGCAATTTTAACAACCCAAAA
>NZ_BPLI01000208.1:0-315 GCF_019656175.1 Bacillus sp. BML-BC051 | reverse complement strand
ATTACCTATACGACAATTTTAACGAATAGCGGTAATACAAACGCTACGAATATTACTTTCACTGACCTCATACCAGATGGTACGACGTTTATAACTGATAGCGTTACAATAGATGGCATCACACAAATCGGGCTCAACCCTAATACAGGTATTACAATTGGATTAATTGCTCCTAACAGCTCAATATCTATAGCTTTTCACGTTACCGCTACTTCTACACCAGCTCCAAATCATATTGCCAATTCAGCTACTGCTTTTTACACATTTATCGCTGATCCTAATGCACCTATTGTTTCCAAGACCGTTACTTCAAAC
>NZ_BPLI01000207.1:0-276 GCF_019656175.1 Bacillus sp. BML-BC051 | reverse complement strand
GCTTGGGATCTGACTCCTCCTTCCTTCTGGCGTTAGGGACATAACCAAGCTCCTTGAGCCAACCCTCAACCGTCCTCTGCGCTTGGTCCGGCATCAGGGCTCGACCGATCGTCGTGAGCTGAAATTCAGATACTCGGTCCTTGATGCCGATGGCTGCACTCCTCCTGCTTCGGTAGTTCCCTTCATTCGCCAGTTTCAGCGCGTACTCTTTCACAGGCTGCAGTTTCTTTTGCTTAGCAGCCGCTGCCTTCTTGCCGCCGTCCGATTTGACCGCCA
>NZ_BPLI01000206.1:0-274 GCF_019656175.1 Bacillus sp. BML-BC051 | reverse complement strand
AAAGTGAATCACGAAAAGGAAATAGCATCACACAGGGACAATATAAGGTAGATAACACTGTTATTAATAAAGTAGAATTAAAGAAAACGTTAGGACATGTAGCTAACGAAACCGGTCAAAACGGGTTACATTATGATCCGTCCGATGAAGTGCTATTTGACGGAGGTGGTGTTGAAGCGTTGAAAGAAGAATTGGACAAGCTATTCGGAACAGATCCACGAGTAATAATTGCTGAAGAATGTCAATTAGAGAACGCGAAAGGTTAACTCATTAA
>NZ_BPLI01000205.1:0-269 GCF_019656175.1 Bacillus sp. BML-BC051 | reverse complement strand
AAGGAAGACTTCGGCCAGACGCTGGGCGTATGGGGTGTGCCGTCGGGTCCGTACGTCGTGTGGCCGCTGCTCGGCCCGAGCACTGCACGTGACACCGTGGGGTTCCTGGTCGACTGGCAGATGGACCCGCTCACGTACTGGCACGACAGCGCGATCACCTACTCGCTGGCCGCGTTGCGCGTGGTTGACGTGCGCGCGAACCTGCTTGGAGCCAGCAATGTGTTCGACCAGGCCGCGGTCGCCAAGTACACCTTCCCTGTCCCTTATAC
>NZ_BPLI01000204.1:0-269 GCF_019656175.1 Bacillus sp. BML-BC051 | reverse complement strand
TAAACAGGCCGATTTTGCCGCTGAAGTTGAAAAAACTCTCAACGAAAGCGGATTTCGTGCCAAGTCCGACTTGAGAAATGAAAAGATCGGCTTTAAAATCCGCGAGCATACTTTGCTCAAGGTTCCCTATCTTTTGGTTATCGGAGATCGGGCAGTCGAGATGCAGACTGTCGCTGTGCGTACTCGTGAAGGTGCTGACCTGGGCTCGATGCCCGTCGCCCAGTTCGCTGAGTTCCTCGCGCAAGCGGTTTCCCGGCGTGGTCGCCCAG
>NZ_BPLI01000203.1:0-308 GCF_019656175.1 Bacillus sp. BML-BC051 | reverse complement strand
AATTGAGCCAGTCCCTGCAGCAAGTCAGCCGCTTGTTGACCAGCCGCGCACGTCAGCGAATTGAAGAAGATTTCATCATCACCCTCAACGGCGATTACCTCGGCCTGGGTCGGGTCATTGATGTGCTTAAGCTGATCACCGAGCTGAAGATCCAACAAGCGCGGTACGCCAACCCACTGACGCTGCTACCCGGCAATGTGCCGATTCAGCAATGCCTGACGCGCTTGCTGCAACAACGGCGCGAGTCAGTGATCTGCTACGTCGATATCGACAGTTTCAAGCCGTTCAACGACATCTATGGCTACGGG
>NZ_BPLI01000202.1:0-276 GCF_019656175.1 Bacillus sp. BML-BC051 | reverse complement strand
GGGCCACGGTGGCGATCTCACGCTGACGCAGGCGGTCCAGCCCCTGCCGCACCGCTTCCATCGATGCCTTGCCGAAATCGGTGCGCGCGAGATCGAGCGCCACTTCCAGATCACGCTTGCCGTAAATGAGCGTGAGTTCCATCTCGGTGAGCTTGCGGCTCACCTGGAGCGCCGTCTCCGAGAACAGCTTCAGCGCGTCAGGATCGTTGGCGTAGTGATCGCGAATTTCTGCCATCAACGCGTGGATGTGCGGGATGGCCTTGTTGTATGGATCGA
>NZ_BPLI01000201.1:0-294 GCF_019656175.1 Bacillus sp. BML-BC051 | reverse complement strand
ACTTTCCATAGCTCAGCTAATAATTTCTCTTGGTCATTGCGTCCTTCTACCTCATTAGCAAGATAGTCGCCAACACGAAACGCCATATCTGATACCGCACCGCCATCTAATCCTTTGTCTTGCGCTTGCTCTAAACGTTCTCCTAAAAAGCTCTTCTACTGATCAAGATTATCTACTACTGACATAATTAAGCACCTCACTATTTAGTAATAAATTCCTCCTTAATTTGTGCAACTATTCATTTTTTATGTAAGAATTTTTTAGCAGTGCCAACCGCCATTCACTCCGATAATT
>NZ_BPLI01000200.1:0-304 GCF_019656175.1 Bacillus sp. BML-BC051 | reverse complement strand
ATCTCGAAAAATTTCTTAGTGACTACGGCCCCCAGCTAGATCGTATAGGCGGCGATCAGGGCAAGTACCTGGCGATCATGGAACATGGGCGCCCGGCATCATGGGAACAACGTGCCCTGCACGTGACGTCGTTACGCGACCCCTACCACGCGTATACCATTGATTGGTTGCCTGAGGGATGGTTCATCGAAGTATCTGAGGTCGCGCCGGGGTGCGGCCAGCCGGGCGGATCCATCCAAGTGCGGATATTCGATCTTCAGAACGAGATGCGCAAAGTGGAAGAGTTAATAAGGCGCGGGGTGTT
>NZ_BPLI01000199.1:0-269 GCF_019656175.1 Bacillus sp. BML-BC051 | reverse complement strand
CAGCAGACCAATTGCCATGTAGGCGGCGTACGGAATGCCTCGACGCCCTGCCTGAGCGGTATCCCAGCGTGCGACAGCCGGGCACACGCGCATCACGATCCATGCCGATGGAGAAGATGCGTCAAGCTGGCGCAGCATCATGATGCCGAGCGCGTGCAGGCCGGAGATCATGCTCGAGACAAGCCATACGGCCACGAGGCCATGCCAGCCTGCCAGGAGGCCGACGACCGTGAAAAACTTCACGTCGCCGGCGCCCATCCAGCCGAGGG
>NZ_BPLI01000198.1:0-264 GCF_019656175.1 Bacillus sp. BML-BC051 | reverse complement strand
GTCGGCAGCTTCAGAAGTGTATAAGTGACAAGAGTAACCCTTCTTACTTTTGCATGAATAGAAAAAATAAAGAGTTAATCAAAGTACTTTGATCATCTCTTTATTCTATATTTTTAAAATGAATTTTTTTCATTTCCATCATTCCGCTCGTCATAATAATATCTAATAATTTCGATTACACACTAACTTTTCCCTTCTAATATAACACCCTTCTCCATACTTTTATGGTAAAACATAGTTAATAGCATATTTTATTGTGGAGGT
>NZ_BPLI01000197.1:0-319 GCF_019656175.1 Bacillus sp. BML-BC051 | reverse complement strand
ACCGTCGTAGGGAAGGCGCACGCGATGGCGGCCGTCTGGCGTGATCAATTCCAAATCGGACATCCCCGCCCAGACGGAAGAACCGTCTGCCGGAAGCTGAAGCACTTCCACCCGATCTCTCCTTGCTTGGCCGAGCCTATGCCCGGTCGTCATTAAACGGCGCGTTGCGCAATGTCTCGGCAATCTGTTCCTTCCCCCGCCGCCCCATGTCCGGATCGATGCTCGTCAGCAGTTCTACTCGCTTGCTGAACATCAACCGCCGGAAGTCCTGCCCGGGAATGCGATGCTCCAATTCATAGGCGCAGGCCATGGAAAAAGT
>NZ_BPLI01000196.1:0-231 GCF_019656175.1 Bacillus sp. BML-BC051 | reverse complement strand
AGATGGGTATAAGAGGCAGTTGTTATTTCCGTCTGCTAGTAGACATATTTTTATTTGGTCTTATTACGTAGATCTCAGTCCCGTTACTGATCTATATGTTGAGCCTATGGGTTTTTATATGAGACAGCCAGTAAACTTTAAAATGATATTAGATGCATTTATTATGACAGGCCTGTTCTATTTCGCTGGACGTATTCAAGTAATTCGTCAGGAAAGCTAAGGAGGGAATTT
>NZ_BPLI01000195.1:0-240 GCF_019656175.1 Bacillus sp. BML-BC051 | reverse complement strand
CCGTTCCTTCACCACCTTGTCCTGCGACATTCTTCACATATTCCTTCTCTTCCTCTTCACCTACCGTATCAATAAGTGATTAAAAAAACGTATATGCTGTTCCTGATACATTTGGATCTGGTATCACAATCTTTTCCTTATATCCTGTATTTAATATATCTTCCCACATTGATGGATAAGGTAGTCCGATTGGTGCTATCTCTTCCTTCCAACGCCCTTTATTGATCGCAACTGCCAGTT
>NZ_BPLI01000194.1:0-278 GCF_019656175.1 Bacillus sp. BML-BC051 | reverse complement strand
AATGCGTGCGCTGGAGCTGGCGCGCCCACTGTTGCGCAGCACCAACAACGGCATTACGGCGGTGATTGGCCCGCAGGGTGAGATTCAGGCGATGATCCCGCAGTTCACCCGCGAGGTGTTAACCACTAACGTAACGCCGACCACCGGACTCACCCCGTACTCACGTACCGGCAACTGGCCACTGTGGGTGCTGACGGCACTGTTTGGCTTTGCCGCTGTACTGATGCGTCTGCGTGCTCGCAAACGTTAATGTGCCTGATGCGCGACGCTTATCAGGC
>NZ_BPLI01000193.1:0-282 GCF_019656175.1 Bacillus sp. BML-BC051 | reverse complement strand
GACATCGCGCCCAGCAATTCGGCGGTCCCAACCCCGAAGTGCGTCATCGGCACGCCATGCTCGCCCAGCGCAGCGAACACCCGGGCGCTGTGCGGCAACACGTACTGGCGGTAGTCGATCGGCGAGAGCGCCCCGGCCCAGGAGTCGAATACCTGGATGGCGTCCACCCCCGCGTCGATTTGGCCGACCAGAAACGCGATGGTGAGGTCGGTCCGCTTGGCCATCAGCGCGTGCCAGCTCGCCGGCTCGGCCCACATCATCGCCTTGCCGTGGGCGTGATGG
>NZ_BPLI01000192.1:0-243 GCF_019656175.1 Bacillus sp. BML-BC051 | reverse complement strand
TTAACGACTGGTATTTCATTGTTAGCATTCGAATTTGCTCTTGGGCACCGTCACCGTGGTTCAGCACCACTTACGTTCTTCCGTATTCATCCGCGTGCTGAATTTATCGGATGGTGGCAAATGTTTGTAACATTTATCGTTTCAACATATTATGCAGTAATTATTGCTTGGTCTATTTCGTATACGTATTTTGCAATTACTGGCGCATGGGGGAAAGACACGGAATCATTTTTATTTAAAGAG
>NZ_BPLI01000191.1:0-275 GCF_019656175.1 Bacillus sp. BML-BC051 | reverse complement strand
GGAGATTATTGGCTCTTCCCTATGAAAAGCATCTGAAGGCTTTTCAAAACTCTATCCTACAATAGGGGTAATAATAGCTTTCGTTGGTTGTTTGTTCTTTTTATCCTTGTCGCTAAAGACAATCCCCTTAAACACTGCATATGCATTATGGGCAGGTTTAGGACTTGTTTTTACTACAGTAATTTCAGTTTTAGTTTGGAAGGAAAAACTGAACATGGCTAGCATTGCAGGAATAACACTGATTCTTGGAGGAGTTGTAATATTGAATGTGTTTG
>NZ_BPLI01000190.1:0-286 GCF_019656175.1 Bacillus sp. BML-BC051 | reverse complement strand
ACTTGCCACCCGAGCGGAATCGGCATGCCCAGGCCGTGGGCGATCGCCAGGTAGACATCCGAGGTGAGCAACGCCAGCACCACCATCACCGCCCACTTGACCAACAGCGTACGGAAGCGAGAGATGTTGACCTGCTCGGCGAAGCGATAGACGGGGCCGAATTCGGCTGGTACATAGCCAAGCATCGAGTCCACCAGGGTGCTCCCCACGATGCTGCCGGTAAAGCCCGCCAATAGCAGCAAGAGGGCGTAGTAAAACGCCGACAGCCCGTTGCCGGTGCCGTTGG
>NZ_BPLI01000189.1:0-264 GCF_019656175.1 Bacillus sp. BML-BC051 | reverse complement strand
TAGTCTTCGCTGCGCCGGATCCCCCGAGCGTGCGGACATGTTCAGGCGCACAGCGAAAGCTAGGACACGTCAACCCAATCCAGGGTCCGCTGCACCGCCTTGCGCCAGCCGGCATAACCCGCGGCACGCTCGTCGTCGTCCCACGTCGGTGTCCACCGCTTGTCCTCTCGCCAGTTGGCCCGCAGATCGGACGGAGCCGCCCAGAACCCGACCGCCAAGCCCGCCGCGTAGGCCACACCTAGTGCGGTGGTCTCGGCGACCACC
>NZ_BPLI01000188.1:0-360 GCF_019656175.1 Bacillus sp. BML-BC051 | reverse complement strand
ATCCGCTATCACCTACTCCAACAAGGGAAAGTTCGTCCTAACCACTTACATCGATTAGGGACAAACTTTGTTTCGGCAAAAGCACAGGCGAAAGTTGTTTAGCATTTATTAGAGACAGCATTTTTAACTGAGGCAGAAGAAGCGGTCCTCAGACGAGGGCGTAATGCAACTTCAGGTACTGTTCCGAAAAATACAGATGTACAAACATATCGATATAGTACAGCCTTTGAAGCGCTAAGTGGCTATCATCATTTATTCAATAATCGCGAACGATTAGACGAACTTGTATATAAGGCAATTGCTGTTTTCGAAGACAAGGAAGGGGGCACCTCATCATGAGTCAGTCTCTTATACACAACT
>NZ_BPLI01000187.1:0-312 GCF_019656175.1 Bacillus sp. BML-BC051 | reverse complement strand
GCCGACCGCCGTCAAAATGGGGGACAGGTACAGATGCGATACCCCGAGGTCGTCGAGGTAGTCCAGCAGGTTCTCGGCATCGGCGAAGGTGAACCCGAATCCGTTCGACCGACCGCGCATCTGCACCCGGTAAGTGGAAATAACCGGAAATGCCATATTTCACAACGTCTTACGCAGGACCAGCAGCGAGCGCGCAGGTACCGAAAACGTGTCAGTGGCGGTTACCGTCAGGTCGATGTCACCGACGGGATCGTTGGTATCCAGCTCTCCGGTCCACTGCTGCGCATAGCCGTCATGCGGCATCACGAACTC
>NZ_BPLI01000186.1:0-222 GCF_019656175.1 Bacillus sp. BML-BC051 | reverse complement strand
ATACGCGGAATGATTAGAGATAATTTTGAGGTCAAAAAAGGACTTAAAATAATTGATATTGATCCGAGATATGAAGAAGTAGAAAATTGTTTTACAATTAGCGATAAAGCTAGAGCAATTGGTGGGGCAGTTTTGGAAGCGATTATGATGTTAGAAAACAGGAGAGAAAAGTATGCAAAATGATGTTTTGTTAGAAATGTATAAGTCTTTGGAAGATGGATA
>NZ_BPLI01000185.1:0-261 GCF_019656175.1 Bacillus sp. BML-BC051 | reverse complement strand
GAGATAGAAGTAATTGTTTTCAGCTAAATAAGTTGCGATTGTTTAATCAATAATCGTTAGCATATTAGCAGGTACGACAGGTAATTTAAATTTATGGTTACCTAAAGTGACAGTTGGAGCACATTCAGAGCGGCTGTTCACAATAAATTATGCAGGAATTAATTGAATATCTTCATAGTCGAATACGTGTTCCATCATTTACACCCCTAAAATACGAATATTTTATCCAGTGTATTTAAAAATGTTCGTACAAATGATAAG
>NZ_BPLI01000184.1:0-243 GCF_019656175.1 Bacillus sp. BML-BC051 | reverse complement strand
CTTATCAACGTGCGCGGGTTCGGGCCCCCATTCAGTGTCACCTGAACTTCACCCTGGAAATGGGTAGACCACCTGGTATCGGGTCTACGCCCACGTACTAAACGCCCGATTCAGCCTCGCTTTCGCTGCGCCTCCGCCTCTTCAGCTTAATCTCGCACGGGAACGTAACTCGCCGGTTCATTCTACTAAAGCCACGCCATCAACCATTCACGTGCTCTGACTATTTGTAGGCACACGGTTTCA
>NZ_BPLI01000183.1:0-262 GCF_019656175.1 Bacillus sp. BML-BC051 | reverse complement strand
CGGCAGCGTCAGGGGTGTATAAGAGACAGTTTAAATACTCATCTGCGGGGGCTCATGTACTATCAGCAATTATGACGAGCGCAACAGGAAAGTGTGTCCGTGAATTTGCGAATGAATACTTATTGCAGCCATTCGGCATGAGAGAAATTCCAAACTACAATATGAAAGCATTTGGATTTGATGACTTAGACGGAAAAGATGTAAAGAGATTGGTTCATGATCCAAATGGTATTTCGATAGGCGGCTGGTGACTAACGTTAAC
>NZ_BPLI01000182.1:0-274 GCF_019656175.1 Bacillus sp. BML-BC051 | reverse complement strand
CTGAATTTAAATGAAAGTGTAGCAGCGAAGGAGAGTGTTTGGTACATGTTCATGCAGCCAATCGGTTTCGTTGTTGTCTTAATTGCGGCGGTAGGAGAGTTGAATAGGACGCTGTTCGATTTACCAGAAGCCGAGTCAGAACTTGTTTCTGGATATCATACGGAATACTCATGATTGCGCTGGGCGTTTTTTATGCTGTCAGAGTACGTATAGTTCTTCGGAATGGCATCGATAATTACAGTGTTCTTTTTGGCGGGATGGAAGCCAGTTATGT
>NZ_BPLI01000181.1:0-300 GCF_019656175.1 Bacillus sp. BML-BC051 | reverse complement strand
TTCAGTTTATTACGGGTGGGAAATCTATATTAGATGATCGAGGAAATCGTCAATGGCCAAAAATTGGGGATGAAGCAAATATCGTCTTTACAGAAGCATCATGTTCAGCCGTGGTAGTAGCAAGACAAACAGAGCGCTGTGCGGTTTTATATCAAGGCAATGTTGTTGCTGGTAGTTTGGAAAAAACGGCTATAAATAATCTTGTTTGAGTGGATGATGGAAATGCAAAATGCGTATTGGTTAACGAATGTACGATTAGAAACAGGTTACAAGTTTAATAATGAAGTAGTTACAGGTACA
>NZ_BPLI01000180.1:0-463 GCF_019656175.1 Bacillus sp. BML-BC051 | reverse complement strand
GTGGATTTATAAAGATAAAGGTTTACATTTAAAGCGTAAATATAATATTTTTCAACAAAAAGAATAATTGTAATGATAATCAAATAATACACGAACAAGTACAAGTATATATAAAATATAAATTCACGATGAATTATTAATCGAAATCAAAGTAATTGCTATAGCAAACTAATTATAAATATAGTTTGGTCAATCTAAAAACAACTTGTTTAATTATTAATTCTAAACAAGTTGTTTTTAATTTTGTTAATTAACATCATATACAAAAAAAATTAGAATTCTAAAGCTATCAAATTACACCAATTCAAAACAATGAATGGATAACTAATAAATAAAGAAAAAGGGGGGGAAAACACACAACTAATATATAATAAGTTTATTACTTTTTACTAGTTGACATAATATATATTATAGGCAGTTATAGAAACAAAGCAATATCAGGTATCAAAAACAAAGTAAACTA
>NZ_BPLI01000179.1:0-242 GCF_019656175.1 Bacillus sp. BML-BC051 | reverse complement strand
AAGGGCTGGATCACGCGCGTCGAAGTGCCGGCGCCAAGTTCCGGGCCCGTGCGGATCTGCCTGCCGGTGTCGGCACCCGGCACTTACGCCGTCGACCTGCGGCACGACATGAACGCCAATGGCGAGACCGACAAGTCGGACGGCGGCGGCGCGTCGGGCGATCCCAAGGTGACGCTGCTGGACTTCATCCTGGGCCGCAAGCCATCGCCCAAGGTGACGGCGGTGCCTGTAGGCAATGGCGT
>NZ_BPLI01000178.1:0-245 GCF_019656175.1 Bacillus sp. BML-BC051 | reverse complement strand
TTCTCGGATTGTTGTAAGTTCCTCAACGTATTCTACTTCGATAGTTACCGCAGGGTTTACAAGTGCAGAAAGTACGCCATAAAAGAATTTCACATCATAGTCTGCATTTTTCAAGCGTTCTTCAATAAGAATACGCATAGCCTTAGCCGTAACTTTGTCTTCTTCGTCCTTTTCATTTTGAGCATACACAAATGGGTATAGCATCCCTGAGATTATGTGAGCGAGAATACCAATCAGTTTATTTC
>NZ_BPLI01000177.1:0-276 GCF_019656175.1 Bacillus sp. BML-BC051 | reverse complement strand
GTTTAATCTTGTGTTATTTTTGCATTGCATCTACGATTTGTTTACTTGTGATTGAACCAAATAGACGTCCACCTTCTCCAGATTTAGCCTTTACTTCCACAGTTAGTTTCTCTATCGTTTCTTTTAATTGTTTTGCACTTTCAAGCTCTGCCTCTGCATCTTTTTCTTCTTTGCGGTTTTGAGCTTCTACAGTTTTCATTCTGCTATTTGTCGCCTCAGCAGCTAATCCTTGTTTTAGTCAGAAGTTATTTGCATCGCCATCTGTTACGTTTTTTA
>NZ_BPLI01000176.1:0-280 GCF_019656175.1 Bacillus sp. BML-BC051 | reverse complement strand
GCGTCGGCTTCGGCGGTCATCCAGCGGCGGGCACGTTCGTATTCGCCGTTGCCGGCGCGCGTCTGCTCGGGGTGGAACACGTTGGCCACGCCTTCGATGTCGGCGGAGATCAGGATTCGCATGGCGTCAGGTCAGAGCAATTCGGTCAGTGCGCGGCGCGTGTTGCCGTCGCGGCCGGTGACGGCGGTTGCGTGGAACAGCGCGTGCACGATGGCTTGTTCGACGCTGTCGGCGGCGGCCTGGGACCACGGGTCGAGATGCGACTGTCCCTTATACCCAT
>NZ_BPLI01000175.1:0-127 GCF_019656175.1 Bacillus sp. BML-BC051 | reverse complement strand
TTACTATTACTTGAAATGAAACATTTTTTATAGTGCCAGTTGGAATAGATCCTATATTCACACCAGTAGCGGGATTTGCTCCAACTTGTGTCGTGCCATCAATTGTTAAACTGTTTAGAACAAAAGT
>NZ_BPLI01000174.1:0-281 GCF_019656175.1 Bacillus sp. BML-BC051 | reverse complement strand
ACGCGAGCCGAGGTTGCGGCATTGCATCTCACCTGCATAGACGGGCAGCGTGGCGACGCCGCCCACGAAGCATCCGGCGAAATCGGTGCCGCCGGAAATCGGATTGAGCCAGACATCGGCCTTCACGTGGCGGTAGATCCAGTCATACGCCTCGGCGGAGAGCGGCGAGCCCGTCGACCCAACCGCGCGCAGCTTCGCCAAGTCGAAATCGCGACCGGGCTCGATGCCGGCCTTCAGGCAATTGGCGAAGAACGCCGCCCCGGCGCCAAAGAAGGTCACGC
>NZ_BPLI01000173.1:0-276 GCF_019656175.1 Bacillus sp. BML-BC051 | reverse complement strand
TTTGTATCATGATTGCTGCTCCCTTGCTTTGGAACACAGAAAAGAAAGATATTGTTATTGCCGGTAAACTTGGATCAGAACCAGAAATTTTAATTCAAATGTATAAGCAGCTTATTGAACAAGATACTGATTTACACGTACAATTAAAACCAGGTCTTGGAAAAACAGCATTTGTATTTGAAGCATTGAAATCAGGAGAAGTAGATATATACCCTGAGTTTTCAGGAACAGCTTTATCTACTTTCGTAAAAGAAGAGCCGAAAAGCACAAATCGTG
>NZ_BPLI01000172.1:0-274 GCF_019656175.1 Bacillus sp. BML-BC051 | reverse complement strand
AATCAATTTGATGGAACAATTTTAGCGATTTTGAGGAATGGGAATGTTATACAGAATCCAACGGGGCAGGAAAAACTACAAGAACATGATATGATAAGAGTGTTTGGTTCAGTAGAGAAGCTGGGACAATGTGAGAAAGAACTACAAAGGTAGAGGTGACAAGGAATGCAAATATCGAGCGATAAGATTTTAAATAAAATGGTGAATGAAATTGCAAAGGCAAAAAGCAGTGAAGGGCAACAATCAAAAGGGCATGTATTAGTTGTGCGTGCTT
>NZ_BPLI01000171.1:0-224 GCF_019656175.1 Bacillus sp. BML-BC051 | reverse complement strand
CTGTATGACGCGTCTCCTGTTCACGAATCCACTGGCGAATTGCGTCTTGCGGAATGTATGTCACGGCCGTATTCTTGTCAAAGAATTGAAGGATACCTGCATCCTCTGCTGGATGAAATAACACAGTTATTGAAACATTCCCATCGGCTCGTACAGTGCGTCCATAAGCCGTTGTTCCCTTTGCTGGTGGTTTATTTTCTTGCGGTTCTTTTTTGGCACGTGGC
>NZ_BPLI01000170.1:0-217 GCF_019656175.1 Bacillus sp. BML-BC051 | reverse complement strand
GATATATGTAGGAACTCCTACACCACGCTTAATTTTATCGTAATCTACTTCTAAAATTTTTGCCCAGTTGCCACCCATATTCTTTTGTAAGAAGTCTTTATTTTGTGGTGAAAAACTAGTTGGCTCTGTTCCTGCAATTTTCCCTGTCCAACTACCTCCACTCATTAATGACCAAGCTTCGACAGGTGAACCAGTTCCAGTATATTTCGTATCATAT
>NZ_BPLI01000169.1:0-275 GCF_019656175.1 Bacillus sp. BML-BC051 | reverse complement strand
TCTTTTATTTGTGGTTTCAATTCATCAGATCGTGTCTTCAGTTAATTTATTTTTTTATAATACGCTTCAGTTCGCCTATTTCTTTGTTCTTTTTTCATTTTGACAGATTCCTCTATGCTAAATGTTTTAGGTTCTTCTATTTGGTCATTTTCATGAGCATTTGGTTCATCATCATACAACATAAAAGTACATCCCAATAAAGGAACAAACAGTTTTTTATAACTGTTGTTTCCCAATCCTACCATATGAACGCCTCCACCACTAATAGTGTATGT
>NZ_BPLI01000168.1:0-276 GCF_019656175.1 Bacillus sp. BML-BC051 | reverse complement strand
CTCGAAAGCGAAAGTGAAATTCCATTCATTTAAATGAGATATACCACAAGCGATGCAGGCAGTGAAATAACAATGATATGAGAAGTAGTTATTGCAAAGTGTTAAGAAAACGGAGACTGCTAAATTGATTAACACAATACTTTATGGGGGCTACTCCTATTAGTTCATTCAGAATTTATCATTTAACTTTTAATCCTAATAACATTGCAAATCAAATTGCTTGTTCTGAAGAAACTTCACAGCCATTTAAACTATCGAAAGATACAGTGAGATTAT
>NZ_BPLI01000167.1:0-268 GCF_019656175.1 Bacillus sp. BML-BC051 | reverse complement strand
TACGCGTGGATAATCGCACTGTCAATTTGGTCGAAGATCGCATTGATCTGGCAATACGCATCACCAATCAGCTTGATCCGGGTTTGATCGCACGGCGACTTGGTGATTGCCCTTCAGTGATTTGTGCATCACCTGCGTATCTAAAGGAACATGGCATCCCTAAAAGTGCCGAAGATCTAGCGGTACACAATTGCCTGGCGTATTCTTACTTCGGCAAAAATTTATGGAATTTTGAGCGCGCTGGCGAACCACTCAGCGTGCCCGTGAG
>NZ_BPLI01000166.1:0-388 GCF_019656175.1 Bacillus sp. BML-BC051 | reverse complement strand
CGACTCCCTTCACCCGCACTTTTACTAAAATAACTCATACATGTCTTGCGGAAGTAGTTCAGTGGTAGAATACAACCTTGCCAAGGTTGGGGTCGCGGGTTCGAATCCCGTCTTCCGCTCCAATTTTCAATATGACATGCCGGGGTGGCGGAACAGGCAGACGCACAGGACTTAAAATCCTGCGGTGGGTGACCACCGTGCGGGTTCGACCCCCGCCCTCGGCACCATATGCGCCCGTAGCTCAATTGGATAGAGCGTTTGACTACGGATCAAGAGGTTAGGGGTTCGACTCCTCTCGGGCGCGCTTTTATTAACGGGAAGTGGCTCAGCTTGGTAGAGCACCTGGTTTGGGACCAGGGGGTCGCAGGTTCAAATCCTGTCTTCCCGA
>NZ_BPLI01000165.1:0-219 GCF_019656175.1 Bacillus sp. BML-BC051 | reverse complement strand
CCGCCTGATCCTAGATAGTTAGTGGCTAAATGAGCAGGCAGTTGAAACACGGTGGCATCTAAAATACGGATACGATTGAAAGTATAGATCATGTTTGCAGATAGTGAGTGATGTGAACAGAGTTTTTGTTTGAGAGGAGAAGCAAAGACAGCGCGAAGTATTGCTAAAGTTGCTGAATTAAAGCGTTGATTCAGTCCTTTTGAGCTCACCAGTACTCCA
>NZ_BPLI01000164.1:0-221 GCF_019656175.1 Bacillus sp. BML-BC051 | reverse complement strand
GTCCATTTGGACAGCTTATTGTATTTTTTTGCTTAGCGTGGGGGTTTTTCGAAATACTAGCGGTACCCCTGATAAAAAAATAGATTCATAGCTGTTCTGAAAGTTATTACATCAGAAAAACTACGAATCTATTCGGGGTTTCGTCAACAAAACGCGAATTTCGTACGCTAAGGAATTATTAGAGCAAAAAACTTTGTTTTACCATACGTTAAGAAGGTTCC
>NZ_BPLI01000163.1:0-110 GCF_019656175.1 Bacillus sp. BML-BC051 | reverse complement strand
CAGAAATATCACATTTAATTAACTCGTAAAGTTTCAAATTGATTAACATTAAAATTCTAAACAATACAATTTTATTTTCGTCAAAAGTAAGTGAATTTATGTGTTCATAT
>NZ_BPLI01000162.1:0-289 GCF_019656175.1 Bacillus sp. BML-BC051 | reverse complement strand
AATCTGCTTTTTTAATAAATTGAGCTGCCTCTGCTTTAGTTAGAATTTTTTCTGGCTCCCATCTGTCACCAGTCCCAACAGAAATCCCTAATTCAACTAGGATGTTAGCTTTTGCTTTACCCCAACTTTTTTCTAAATCACTGAATTTAGTTGCTGGAGTACCATTTACTTTAGAATCTAATTTGTAAGCTTCTACAATAAGAGAGGCCATTGAAACTCGATCAATTTTCCCAGTTGGATCAAATACACCTGGTCCTTTCCCTTTAACAACACCAGCTTTTTCTACAGC
>NZ_BPLI01000161.1:0-276 GCF_019656175.1 Bacillus sp. BML-BC051 | reverse complement strand
GGCACACAGCTTTTGGATATCATTTTGTCGTCGATCACAATTATTCTTTTCCGGTTGGCTGTTTTGCTATTTGTCTTAGGATTACGCAGAAGGAGAACGAATGAGCGGCAGCCAATGACAAAAAAGAGAATAACCGTAACAGTTATTTTGCTGACCGCTACGATTGCCCTGGGTCTACTGTGCTGTGCTTTCGATTGGTCAACGATACTTATGTGGCAAACATATAGTGTTCTTACAGCTTTGATTTCGTCAGCATTATTAACAGCAAGCTTTACA
>NZ_BPLI01000160.1:0-279 GCF_019656175.1 Bacillus sp. BML-BC051 | reverse complement strand
TATTATTATCACTTATTAAATAGCTTTATATCAACGTTTTTTGTCCGCCATCTTTTTTCGAAGAAAAAATATTTTTCTCATTTTTTCTTATTCTCGATTCGAAAATATACTTTTTCCATCTTTCTCTATTGATTAAAAAATATTAATCAATAGAGAGAATTATTCATTTTATGATTAATAATTTTATTTCTATTTTCATTTATTTTTTTAAATCTATTTTATTATTTTTTACGTTAATTGTTATTCGTTAAATAATTTAATCAATTATATATAATTGAT
>NZ_BPLI01000159.1:0-1552 GCF_019656175.1 Bacillus sp. BML-BC051 | reverse complement strand
GGGTAGAAGCGGAAACAGGAAAGAGAGTGTTACTCAAAGAAATACTTTCAAACCCGACAGTTGAAAATCTCGCAGAGATTATTACAGGCAAAAAGGCAGAAGAATATATGCCGATACCAACTGCAGAAATCAAGGCATATTATCCGATGTCATCCACTCAAAAACGGATCTATTTGTTAAATCAAATCGATGAAAATGGTACGGCATATAATATGCCACAAAGTTTGAAGATAACGGGTGACATCCGAATCAATGATTTGAAAACAGCGGTACAAAGTTTAATAGATCGACATGAAATTTTGAGAAGCATTTTTGTGATAATAGATGGGGAACCTGTGCAGAAAATCAAGGAAACGATGGAAGTAGATTTTACACAAGTAATTGATGAAAGAACGGATCAGAAAGAATTGATGGACAGGTTTATTAGACCGTTTAATCTGAGTGAAGGTCCATTGGTGAGAATGGAAGTTATCAAGAGGAAAGACGGATATCTTCTCTTTATAGATATGCATCATATCATCAGTGACGGAATGAGTATGGGGACATTGACTAATGAGTTAATGGCATTGTACAACAAAGAAAATGTAGAACCGTTGACACACCAATATAAAGATTATAGTGAGTGGATGAGAAGCAGGGATTTGAGTGGACAGAAAGAATATTGGATGAATCAGTTTGAGGAAGAAGCACCGATTTTAGATATGCCGTTAGATTATATAAGATCACAACACCAGAGTTTTGCAGGGGCTTCAGTATATGAACAGACAGGAAAAGAGCTTGCATTACAGGTTAAGAAGTTTGCACAAAAAAATAAAGTGACGGAATATATGGTATTTTTATCTGCGGCAATGATCCTACTTGGAAAATATAGCCGACAACAGGATATCATAATCGGTAGTCCGATAAGTGCAAGAACGCATAAAGATACGGAAAACATGTTGGGTATGTTTGTGAATACGTTGGCGATGAGAGGGAGACCGGAAGGTCAAAAGACATATAGACAATTTTTAGAAGAGATAAAGGAAACTTGTCTACAAGCCTATGAAAATCAGGAATATCCGTTTGAGGAATTAGTAGAAGAAGTAACCGTGCACCGTGATATGTCAAGGAATCCACTGTTTGATGTCATGCTTGTGTTACAAAATAATGAAAGTATAGAACTAGATTTGAATGGAAGTAAAGTGGAATCTACAGAAGTAGAATTTAAGGTTGCGAAATTTGACCTGACATTTAGTATCTATGAATCAGAAAATACTTACCAAATAGCATTGGAATATTGTACAGATTTGTATAAGAAAGAAAGTGCAGAGCGTTTATTAATGCGTTTGATCAGTATCATCTATCAAATTGTAAGCGACTCAACTATAAAAATAGATGAAATAGATGTTATAACGAAGGAAGAAAGAACGCTTATTACAGAGAATTTTAATGATACTTACCGTCCATATCCAAAAGAAAAGACGGTAGTTGAACTGTTCGAAGAACAGGTAGAGAAGACACCAAATCATATCGCAGTAACTTTTGAAGATGAAGAAATCACATACAAAGAACT
>NZ_BPLI01000158.1:0-212 GCF_019656175.1 Bacillus sp. BML-BC051 | reverse complement strand
CTTGAACGTGATATGAAACGAATTCAGCAATCACGTCAACACTTATATGAAGTGAACATGGGAGCAACTGCAGTTGGTACAGGCTTAAATGCAGATCCAGAATATATTGAAGCAGTTGTAAAACATTTAGCTGCAATTAGTGAATTACCACTTGTTGGTGCAGAAGACTTAGTAGATGCAACGCAAAATACGGATGCATACACAGAAGTATC
>NZ_BPLI01000157.1:0-165 GCF_019656175.1 Bacillus sp. BML-BC051 | reverse complement strand
TTTCGATTTCACTGAACGCTCAGCAGGGAATCCAACAGTCGCAACTCTTATTTTCATCTCCATGTTATTAACTGGATTTGGTATATACGATCGGTTTGGTCAATTTGCCGGAGCAGGCACAGCTGTACCTGTCACTGGATTTGGTAACTCCGTTATTGCCGCATG
>NZ_BPLI01000156.1:0-81 GCF_019656175.1 Bacillus sp. BML-BC051 | reverse complement strand
AATCCATGCACTATTCGTTAATGTAAACGATACATACTTCTTGCCATCTTTCACTTTTAGTACAGCTGGACTCTTTGTATA
>NZ_BPLI01000155.1:0-150 GCF_019656175.1 Bacillus sp. BML-BC051 | reverse complement strand
TAGGGTTGACGGTATATTGATAAGAAGCGCTTGATCCATTAAATACGACGTTTGACGCGGGTATTGTATTTACTACTACTTGAAATGAAACATTTTTTGTTGTACCAGTTGGGATGGATCCAATGTTCACACCGTTAGCGGGATTTGCGC
>NZ_BPLI01000154.1:0-404 GCF_019656175.1 Bacillus sp. BML-BC051 | reverse complement strand
TGTTGATTTTTTACAAAAACATCCTAATATCGATATTAACAAATATTAAACTTGAAGATATTAGTCTATAAACTTATCATCGTTATAAACATAGGTTCTAAATTACAAAAAAGCTGCAAAGCTTCCTTGAAACACTTTGCAGCCTTCTGTCTTTTTGTTTTCTTTAGCAAAATAATGGTTAGTGTATTTTCATTTTTCGGGATACTTATACCCATGTTTAAGTCTTTACATTGTAGATAGCAGGTAACAAGCTTATATTATTGTATATTTTTCACGGTACTGCCTAGGAGTCATGCTAGTGATTTTTTTGAAAACTCTTATAAAATAACTTTGGTCATTAAAGTTTAGCCAAGCACAGATATCTGATAACGAATAAGTAGTGAGTGTTAATAATTTTTTTGCTT
>NZ_BPLI01000153.1:0-1220 GCF_019656175.1 Bacillus sp. BML-BC051 | reverse complement strand
ACAGTCGGGTTCTTTTATTTCTAAAATTTTTTCCTAAAGTTTCGATTCCCTAAATATCTTACTACCATACAAATTAACTGGATTGAATGGTTTCACTTGTGCTCTTATTATAAATTGCGTAATAATCGCGCTACATGCTAAAAGACTTAAACATAGTCTAAATAAAGATAATGTTTTTACACCTTTCATACATTGTCTCTTCTTCTTATATAAACTTATTATTATTCTCCTGTACATGCTCCATAAATAATTTCAATGGAACGAGTCCGCGTTTTGGCATATGACTACTTATGACAGCAACAAGCTCTAACTGCGGAATGATAACGATGTATTGTCCGCCGTATCCCATAGCAAAATATATACAATACGGTATGTGAAATCTTTCGTTATTCAATACCCACCAGTGATATCCATACGCCCCAACATGTTCATACGTTTCAAATAGAGCTGTACTTGATTCTTCTAACCATTTCGAGGATACAATTTCATTCCCCTGCCAATATCCATTCTGCAAACATAATATTCCGAGCTTTAATAAATCTTTAGATTTCATTTTCATGCCGAATCCGCCGACATGTATTCCTTGGGGATCTTGTTGCCACTCAAACTCGGTGATTTCTAACGGATCAAATAAGTACCTTTTCGCAAACTGCTCTGTCGACATTCCAGTAGCTTTTTGAATAATGTAGCTAAGCAAATGCGAAGATCCTGAGTTATAATTCATTTTTGTAGCAGGTTCTTCAATAATTGTTTTTTCTAATATGTATTGGACCCAGTTTGCCGATTCTACAAAATCATTTGGGAATACTACTCCATTTCCAAACTCTTTCCAATCCTCACCTGTAGTCATCGTTAATAAATGATACAGAGTCAAATCCTGCTTTTCCTCAGATACATTTTCAACCCACACTGTAATCGGTGTATGCATATCATTTATATAGCCTTTATCTATTGCAATACCAATTAATATAGATACAATGCTTTTTGTAATCGAATTTATTTTAAATAGATTATTTTCACACTCTAACGTTTTATAATACTCAGTTGTTAACTCACCTTTTTGATAAACAAGAAATGTATTTACTTTTTTCTTTTCAAATTTATTTTCTAGTTGCTTAAAATTCAAAACTTTACCTCCAATTAAATCATTACTTGATTTATTATATCGTGTAACTTCAATTAAAACATAATTGTGATTAAATAAAAAAGAAACCTGTCAG
>NZ_BPLI01000152.1:0-385 GCF_019656175.1 Bacillus sp. BML-BC051 | reverse complement strand
ATTACAAAGCAAACAAATACCGTTACAACAACATTAATCGAGCCAATAATTAACATTGAGAAAACAGCAGACAAATCTATCGTCGTTATAGGAGATGTTATTACATTCACATTAGAGGTATTTAATGATTCCACAATTCCGACAATTAGTACTTCTGTTATAGACACAATTCCAGCTGGTACAACATTTATAGAAAACAGCGTAACTATTAACGGTACTTCGGTTCCAAATGTTCGTCCAGACACTGGTATTAATATTGGTTCTTTATCTGCAGGTACAGTAGCAACTATAACATTTCAAGTCCTCGTAACTTCTATTCCTTCAAACAGTACAATTATAAATTCTGCAACAGTTACCGCTGCTTTTCAATTGACACCACAGGATC
>NZ_BPLI01000151.1:0-811 GCF_019656175.1 Bacillus sp. BML-BC051 | reverse complement strand
GTAGCGCCTGTGTTACCTCGAGGTCCAGTGGCACCGGTAGCACCTGTGTTACCTTGAGGCCCAGTGGCACCGGTAGCACCTGTGTTACCTTGAGGCCCAGTGGCACCAGTAGCGCCCGTGTTACCTTGAGGTCCGGTAGCACCAGTAGCGCCTGTGTTACCTCGAGGTCCGGTAGCGCCAGTAGCGCCTGCTGGCCCAGTAGGCCCGGTAGGTCCGGTAGGTCCTTTAATGAATGAAGCGGAATTAACTAAAGCAGTTTGTAATGCTGCTATTAATTTAAGAAGCTCTTGAAGTGTGCAAGGGTCAATTCGGAATAGTTTTGTAATGTATAGTAAATAATTAATTAGATTTTGAAGCTCGATAAATACAGCGCTTGCTACGAAAGTTGGATTTTTTAATATAGTTATTAAATTTTTAATAATAGCTAACCCTTGTGCTTTCAGGGAGGAAGTAGCGTCTAGTGAACAAATAAATTTACTTAGTAGGTTCAATGTATCGATTAGATCTTCAATATTTTGAGGAGATGGATTTGCGAAAAGTTTTGGAATTATTTTTGTTAAATCGATAATGATTGCGCGGAATGTTCTAAGTTGTGCCTTAGTAACTGGGATTGATGGAGTATTTGGGATTCGTCCGGCGCTACTTGGAAAGCATGGTTTGGAGAATTTGTTCTGGCTGTCGTTATAATGAGACATTAAATCTCTCCTTTCTCATGAGGATATGAACGAAACTCATCATAGTAGATGCAAAAATTAGTTAAATGGTCATAGTAAAATCGTTTGTTTAAAGAAAAAATAGAAAAAACGCCTTA
>NZ_BPLI01000150.1:0-407 GCF_019656175.1 Bacillus sp. BML-BC051 | reverse complement strand
CCTGTGTTACCTTGAATACCTTGAGGTCCAGTGGCACCGGTAGCACCTGTGTTACCTTGAGGCCCAGTGGCACCGGTAGCACCTGTGTTACCTTGAGGCCCAGTGGCACCAGTAGCGCCCGTGTTACCTTGAGGTCCGGTAGCACCAGTAGCGCCTGTGTTACCTTGAATACCTTGAGGTCCAGTGGCACCAGTAGCACCCGTGTTACCTTGAACGCCTTGAGGTCCAGTAGCACCCGTGTTACCTTGAACGCCTTGAGGTCCAGTAGCACCCGTGTTACCTTGATACCCTTGAGGTCCAGTAGCACCAGTAGCACCTGTGTTACCTTGAGGTCCAGTGGCACCAGTGAGACCTGTGTTACCTTTAGTTCCTTTAATACCCATACGTCCCATGTCAGTCGTTCTACC
>NZ_BPLI01000149.1:0-585 GCF_019656175.1 Bacillus sp. BML-BC051 | reverse complement strand
TTGAGGTCGAGGCCCAGTAGCACCTGTGTTACCTTGAGGCCCAGTAGCGCCTGTGTTACCTTGAATACCTTGAGGTCCAGTGGCACCAGTAGCACCCGTGTTACCTTGAATACCTTGAGGTCCAGTGGCACCAGTAGCGCCCGTGTTACCTTGAACGCCTTGAGGTCCGGTAGCACCCGTGTTACCTTGAGGCCCAGTGGCACCCGTGTTACCTTGAATACCTTGAGGTCCAGTGGCACCAGTAGCGCCCGTGTTACCTTGAACGCCTTGAGGTCCGGTAGCGCCCGTGTTACCTTGAGGCCCAGTGGCACCGGTAGCACCTGTGTTACCTCGAGGCCCAGTGGCACCGGTAGCACCTGTGTTACCTTGAGGTCCGGTAGCACCAGTAGCGCCCGTGTTACCTCGAGGTCCGGTAGCACCAGTAGCGCCTGTGTTACCTCGAGGTCCAGTGGCACCGGTAGCACCTGTGTTACCTTGAGGCCCAGTGGCACCGGTAGCACCTGTGTTACCTTGAGGCCCAGTGGCACCAGTAGCACCTGTGTTACCTTGAGGTCCGGTAGCACCAGTAGCACCTGTGTTACCTGC
>NZ_BPLI01000148.1:0-363 GCF_019656175.1 Bacillus sp. BML-BC051 | reverse complement strand
ATTACATTAAGTAACCCTGGAAATGTTACTTCACAAAATATAATTTTCACAGATATTTTACCTGACGGAACGACATTCATATCTGGCACTCTTACAAACGATTCTGGTACACAGCAGATCGGAAATCCAGCTAACGGGATTCAGATTGGAAATATAAATCCAAACGGAACGGCTGTGATTACTCTCAACGTACTTGTTACAAATATTCCAAGTATAAATCCAATTTCTAATTCTAGTTCTGTACAATTTTCACATGTGGTCGACCCTAGCCAACCTTCCGTATCACAAATGAATGTATCTAATGCTGTTTCGACAACTATTAATAGTGCAATTTTAACAACCCAAAAAAGTGCTGATGAATTA
>NZ_BPLI01000147.1:0-443 GCF_019656175.1 Bacillus sp. BML-BC051 | reverse complement strand
TTTAAAAGTTAAATAAGTTACAATAATTCTTGTCTTAAATGAATACAGTCTGGTAATGATGGCAGAGAGGCCACACCCGTTCCCATACCGAACACGGAAGTTAAGCTCTCTAGCGCCGATGGTAGTTGGGACCTTGTCCCTGTGAGAGTAGGACGTTGCCAGGCAATTCGGAGGATTAGCTCAGCTGGGAGAGCACCTGCCTTACAAGCAGGGGGTCGGCGGTTCGATCCCGTCATCCTCCACCATTTAGCCGACTTAGCTCAATTGGTAGAGCAACTGACTTGTAATCAGTAGGTTGGGGGTTCAAGTCCTCTAGTCGGCACCAGTTTTTATTGTAAGAGCCATTAGCTCAGTTGGTAGAGCATCTGACTTTTAATCAGAGGGTCGAAGGTTCGAATCCTTCATGGCTCACCATTTTAACTTAAATATGCGGGTGTGGCGGA
>NZ_BPLI01000146.1:0-276 GCF_019656175.1 Bacillus sp. BML-BC051 | reverse complement strand
ACGTATAAAGAAACAATAGCGCCGAATGGCTATGTAATAAATGAAGAGACGTTCTCATTTGAAATAAAAGAGAATGGAGAAGTTATTAAACATATCGTTCAAGATAAGAAGGTAGAAGGTGAGTTAGAAATAACGAAAGTAGATATAGCGGATGGGAATACGAAACTGCCAAATGCAGAATTTACTATCTACAACGAACAAGGAAAAGAAGTAGTAAAAGGAAAAACAAATGAGCAAGGTATAGCGAAATTCAAATTACCATACGGAAAGTACACG
>NZ_BPLI01000145.1:0-470 GCF_019656175.1 Bacillus sp. BML-BC051 | reverse complement strand
TTGCCTAACTGTTCCTCGTTGAGTTTTAATTTATTGAGGAATTGGTTTATGGTTTCTATATTGGTCGCGTGTATTAGTGTATGGACACTTGGCTTGATGATGGTAAGATTTTTGTAGCTGTCATCCCTTGTTTCACTCCATAATCGCTTATGGTGACAGTGGATGTCCCAAGGCGAGAGTTTCTCACCTGTTACACTGCATCTTCCTTTTTGTGCAATATAAAGAGAAATTCGATTATCATTGTATTCTATGGTTGCCTGTTAATTTATAACTGGGTTTTCTTTTGACAATTTCAGTTACGGTTCGTTTATTTCTGCCAAGTTTTTGTGTTTAAGGTCTCGTCCTTCTGTGGTGTATCTGTTAATAGACTGCTTTTTAATCATAGGTTTTTTGTGTTGAATATAGGATATTGGTAAAATAGGACATTTCCTGCGAAGTCTCCTCACTTTTGACTTTAGGTTTGGTTTAAT
>NZ_BPLI01000144.1:0-2468 GCF_019656175.1 Bacillus sp. BML-BC051 | reverse complement strand
GTATAAGAGGCAGGGATCAAACTCTCCAATAAAGTTAGTTTGTCTAGCATCTAAAAATAAAAATTGACGTTTCACGTTGTTTGTTTCGTTCAGTTTTCAAAGAACTACTTGGTCGCTCATTTGCGACTCCCTTATGTTAACATCTTCGTTAGTTAATGTCAACTAAGTTTTTCATTTTGTTTGTCGCTTTCGACGTTAGTGTCATCGGCGACTTGTTCTATATTACACCTCTAACCCACAATCGTCAATATGTTTTTATAAAAAACTTCATTTTTTTATAAATCCTATTTACGCTATTAATTTATCTATTTATATACCTCTTCTATAAGAATAGATAAGCAACCCATAAAATACCTTATGGGTTGCTATTCCATTATAAAAACTATTGTTCTTTTGAAGGTACCGAACAACTTTCATCAGTACAAGACATATCGCTTCCACCCTCTGAAGAAAGTTCTTGTAACTTAGGTGCGGGATTCTCTTCTTCCCACACTTGCTGAAGTGCACCAACAAAAGTTTCAAGTGGTTGCGCACCTGAAATAGCATACTTTTGATTAATAATAAAATAAGGCACTCCCGAAATTTGATATTGCTGAGCAATCGCTTCATCAATTCTAACATCATTTGCATATGCGCTTTTATCATTAATAACACGTAAAGCTTCTTGCTTTTCTAAACCTGAAGCTTCAGCAATAGTAACAAGCGTATCCACATCACTTAAATTTCTCGATTCTGTGAAATATGCAAAAAGTAGATTTTCCGTAATCTCTTTTTCTTTCCCTTGATCTTTTGCAAACTTCGCAAGACGATGCGCATCAAAAGTGTTCGTCGGCTTCATCTCATCAAAATTAAAACTTAAACCCATACTAGCTGCATGACTTCCTAGTTGTATATTATTACGCTTAGCTTCTTCAATACTAATCCCATACTTTGATGCAAGTACTTCATTAATACTTGTTCCAGAATAGATTGGAGCATTTTGGTCTAATTCAAAACTTTTAAACTCAACTTCAACATCTTTCTTATGCGGAAATTGCTCTAAAGCCATCTCTAATCTACGTTTCCCAATGTAACAAAATGGGCATACAAAATCTGACCATACTTCAATTTTCATAGAAACACCTCATTAACATGTAGTTTTCAATTATTGTAGCACTAGCGCTAGGGAATTCAAAAATTTATGCTTCACGCTTTATATACTACAAACTAAAATGAATTTATAAATAGAAAAAACGATAATCAAAAGTATAAAAACATTTCCTTCTGATTATCGTATATACAAATCTAACTATTCTGGAATATATTTCCCTACGAATTTCCATACAGTATTCCAATATTTATTTGAATCTATCTTCTCAGCTTCTCCATGTCCAGCACCTGGAACAATTAATTTCTCTTTTTCTACTTTTGCAGCATTATATACTTCATCTAACATTTCATAGGGAACGAATGTATCAGCATCCCCGTGAATAAATAGCATAGGTGTTTTACTTTTCGCTACTTGTTTTATAGCTGAAGCTTCTTCTAAATCATATCCAGCTCTTAATTTTGTAACTGTATTTGCCGCATTCATAACAGGAAACTTCGGCAAGTGGAATAGATCTTTTAGTTGATAAGTAAATTCATCAATAACAGTTGAGTATCCACAATCTTCAATAATAACTTTAACGTTAGAAGGTAACTCTTCACCTGAAGTCATCATTACAGTTGCCCCGCCCATTGAAACACCAAAGAGTGCTATTTCAGCATTAGGGTCTTTCTTTACAATTTGTTGAATCCAAATCAAAATATCTTTACGATCGTGCCAGCCCATCCCTATATAATCACCTTCACTATTTCCGTGCCCACGAAGATCTGGCGCTATGACGTTATAACCTTGTTCGTAAAAATTCCGGATATATTTCGTCATTTTCGATGCCCTGCTATCATATCCATGAACTACAATTGCCCATTTATGGCTAGATTGTTCATTCATATATTCATAACCTGTTAATTTCAACTTATCGAAAGAATTTATGTTTCGTGTATTAGGTTTATGATTTGATACAAAGCTCGCATCCTTTTCTTCGTTTGTAGCGGACACACCTCCCGATGCATTTACTGTTTCTACTAAATGAGGATTATCCTCTAAAAATTCTTTCTCTTGTTTCGCATTCAATGCATAATTATAAAAATAATTCCCAACTAACATATAAGTAATTGCTAAAAGGACTAAAACTACTATAGTAATTACACCTATCTTTTTCATATTATCTCCTTTTCCAAAATTAAATCTTCTTATATTCAAGTACTCAAAAAACAACTGCACTATTTTAACATACCGACAGATCGCTTCTACAAAAAATAAAATAGAAAATCTTAAACTACACACCAAAAATAATAAAAGAAAATGAATATGAGGGGATTAAAAGAATAAAGATTACTTACTTGAGGCTGATAAGAAGTTTAAAACACAAAAAAGACGAGTC
>NZ_BPLI01000143.1:0-595 GCF_019656175.1 Bacillus sp. BML-BC051 | reverse complement strand
ACTACTTCCGCAAGACATGTATGAGTTATTTTATTAAAAGTGCGGGTGAAGGGAGTCGAACCCCCACGCCAAAGGCGCTAGATCCTAAGTCTAGTGCGTCTGCCAATTCCGCCACACCCGCATATTAATGATTTAAAGAAAAAATGGGGCGACTGATGGGAATCGAACCCACGAATGCCGGAGCCACAATCCGGTGCGTTAACCACTTCGCCACAACCGCCATGATTTTCTGGTGCCGACTAGAGGACTTGAACCCCCAACCTACTGATTACAAGTCAGTTGCTCTACCAATTGAGCTAAGTCGGCTAAATGGTGGAGGATGACGGGATCGAACCGCCGACCCCCTGCTTGTAAGGCAGGTGCTCTCCCAGCTGAGCTAATCCTCCATTTGCCTGGCAACGTCCTACTCTCACAGGGACAAGGTCCCAACTACCATCGGCGCTAGAGAGCTTAACTTCCGTGTTCGGTATGGGAACGGGTGTGGCCTCTCTGCCATCATTACCAGACTGTATTCATTTAAGACAAGAATTATTGTAACTTATTTAACTTTTAAAGTCAACAAGTTTTTTATATTCTTTCAAAACTAGATAACATT
>NZ_BPLI01000142.1:0-2999 GCF_019656175.1 Bacillus sp. BML-BC051 | reverse complement strand
GGGGTATCGCCAGCATTTTGGAATTATCTGTACTATGAAAATCAGGAGTATTTAAAGTATTCTAAGAAGAAAAATTGAGTGAAAAGTTACTTTAAATACTTGATATCTTAACTAAGTAAACAATGTATTTAACGTATTCGAAGTAGTGATGTCTTTGCAATTCGATGCTTCGAGGATTGTTTTCAAGTACGTTGTATACATGTCTTCAATGTAAAACCCTTATCAAATCAAGATTTTTTACTCTTAAGTATAGATAACGTGTATTTGCGGTCTGTCCCCCTAAAAAGACAGATAAGGAAAGTCCTATCTATAAATATTAGATGGGACTTTTCTTATCTTTTAGAACGTTATGATTAAGATGTTTTTGTAAGTTGTGCTTTGTGCGAAACAATCCCTTTTCCTTCTGCCGTATTATTACGCTCGCTTTTGAGTTCAATTGTAACATTATCACCATTAATGGTTATTGTTCTTGTTCTTTTAGCGCCTCTATCGTCTTGCCAAGAATCGGAAGTGGTATTTGTATATGCATTATCTAAAAACTGCATATACTCACCCATAAATAAATGATTTTGAATGTTGCCATTCCATACCTTCACCAAACACTTGCGAACTCGAGAATCCATCTCCACTTCTCTAGCAACCTCTACAAGCTTTTTTACATTTCAACTTAGTATTTTCATATCATTTTTTTCCGAAGCTAGGAATAGATACTCTCGTTAATTCTAGCATTGGTTCTAGTTCGAACTCATATGAGCTCCAAATGTGTAATTCATCATCAGCGATAGTGAATGTTGTTAGTGCAGGATTTTTAACAGGAACCTCAAACTTCTCTGTTAAAGGTTTTAAGTTTTTATCGTATGCTGTTATTGTAATCGTTTCACTTTCTTCCATTACATAGATATTTCCGTTGTTATCACCTAAAATTTTCGCGTTTGGTCCTATTAATACTTCTTTAAGTTTTCCATTTTCAAACAATGGTTTCCCAGTTTTCATATCGAACTGATAAATATAACTTCTATCTGCTAACTGGTACGAAACATATAATTTTTGATTTTCAATGTCCGCATATTTGTTGATATCTAGAGGGTTCTCTCTTAAACCAAGATATTCTGGAAGCAGATGCTTTTCATCTGTGAAGTCTGCAACGCGCTTGTCGTTTAAGTAAAGTTCGTACTTATTTGTTTTAGAATTACTTATTAGAGCACCTGGACCTTTTGAAGTTTTTATAAGGTCAATCCGTGATTGGTGCTCTTCGAATGGAATGCCATCCTTAGTGACTGTGTTCCCGGTCGGATCACCCACTGTATATTCTTTTACATGTAACTTCGATTCTTTTTTTGCAAAATATCTATTCCCTTTCACTTCATCACTTGTGTAATTTGAATTATCAAATGTTACAGGATTCTTCCATTTCTTTTTATCACTAAATACATATTTAAAGGTATCTCCAGACTCAGTAGCCAATATTATCCCGTCTTTTAATTCTGTAACATCGATTGCATCAATACCTGATAGAGATTTATCTACATTAAACGTGCCTCCACCAATCTTTTTTTGTTGCTCAATTACATTAAATCCGGTTTTGTCTCCAGAAGTTTCTTTACTTTCTTTTTTGGATACTTTCTCTTTCACTTCATCCACATTAATTACAGGTTGTGGTTTTTCGTCACTGCATGCTGATAATGTTAAAATTGCAGCAGCCCCCATAACAAATAATGCTTTTTTCTTCAATCGTCCTCCGCCTCTCCTAATTTTTTTATCTGTTTCTTTTTATCTGTTTCTTATTCTAAGTTGAAATATTACATTATAGAACATCGGATTCGTTCCATATTGAAGATTCTACTTAGAACAATTGTCTTAATTTTACTTTAAGCACAAGATAAAAATCTACTTAAAACTAAGTTTCCATAACAAAGATTATTTAAATGTTTCACAGTTGTTTGAACTTGGATTTCCAATGAGAAATGTGTCGATATTTATAGCTAAAGACTTAACTTTAAGTAGCGATAGTAATGTGGAGGGTAATTTATGAAAAAAGCGATTTTAGCATCTCTATTAGTTAGTTCTGTTGTTATAGGTTGTGAAAAAGAAGATACTTCTAAGGAAGCTACGAAAGAAATTTTAAAGCTTATTAGGGGTTCCGCCAACAAAACGCAAATTTCGTACGCTAAGCAAAATTTGAAAAAGAAAAAGCCGATTTCCTGTAAGCTAAGAGATCGGCTCGTTTAACAATTACCTCTTAAATAGAATATATAATTTTATTGGCAAGCACCCAAAGGATTTCCATCTGGATCAAAAAACGTAAAGAATTTGGTAGTCCCTTCTCCACTAATAGGATTTACTTTGACACTACGTTCAATTAATAGTCGGTAAGTCTCGTTAATATCTCTTGGAATAAAGTTATAATATTTTCCTACTCCAAATCCATTATCAGGAAACTTCATCGGTTGGTGATTAACGGTTCTTACAAGACATACTACTGTTTGCGACTCTTCTGCAATTTTCATAACTGCGGCTTCTTTCTCAATATAAATAAGTTTAAATCCTAATTTTTCTTCATACCATTCAGCTGATATTTTTGGATCTTTGACTGGTATAAATGCCCCTTCCATACCAGTTAATAATGACTGCGACATTCTATATCCTCCTTAAAAATTTTCTTTTTTTATTCGCTAACATTAAACAAAAACCCTGCCTTCTCTTACTCAGGGAGCTGGCTCCATTACTGAACAAAATAAAAATAGATCCCGTTAGCCTATCTGATGCATTAATCCATAAATGAGGCGCCATAAACGGACGTTTAAGGAACTTCATTGGGTTCTAATAAAACTAACTGAAATACGGTCAAAAATCAGTACCAAAAACAAAGTCCCATATCAAATGTAAAATATCATTTATGGAACCTTCTTAACGTACGGTGAAACCAAGTTTTTTGTCTTAAAAATTCCTTATCGTACGAAATTCGCGTTTTGTTGGTGCTACCCCATGCCCATCAACTT
>NZ_BPLI01000141.1:0-114 GCF_019656175.1 Bacillus sp. BML-BC051 | reverse complement strand
ATCCAACTGGAAAAATCGACCGCGTTTCTATGGCATCTCTTCTTGTAGAAGCTTACAAATTAGATACTAAAGTAAACGGTCCTCTAGAAACTAAATTCGATGATTTAAAAGATA
>NZ_BPLI01000140.1:0-270 GCF_019656175.1 Bacillus sp. BML-BC051 | reverse complement strand
GAAAGCGGATTTAAAGCTATCTGACCGAGTATATACATGTGAATGTGGCAATGTAATGGATAGAGATTTGAACGCAGCGATCAACCTTTTACAAGCAAAAAAATATACAATACTAACGTAAATAGATTGTATATATGTACGGTGGGCTACATCGGAATTTACGCCTGTGGAGTGTCACAGCAAACTGTAGTAGCAAGTGATTAGCGAGGCAGGGCACGTAGAAGCAGGAATACTCTAAGAATATACATTTGTCTATATTTTGCGTTGCCG
>NZ_BPLI01000139.1:0-2620 GCF_019656175.1 Bacillus sp. BML-BC051 | reverse complement strand
TTTATTTATTTTTATTTTATATATTGCATAAAAATGAAAGTGCTGATACAATACAAACATCGAATAAATATTCTATTAAACTTTTAAATATACATTATTAGGGGGAAGAAAGATGAAGAAGTTATTATCAATATCGTTTGCACTTATTTTAATTGTAAGTATGTTCAGCGCTTGTAGTAATGGGAAAGAAAAGGCTAGTGGAAAAAATAAAAAAGTACTGGTTATGGGGACTTCAGCAGATTATAAACCATATGAATACGTGGAAGCTTCAAAAAGTGATGAAATTATCGGCTTTGATGTTGATGTTGCTAAATATATCGGAAAAGAACTTGGTTATGAAGTGAAAGTGAAAGATATGGATTTTGGTGGTTTATTAGCATCTCTTAGCTCAGGAAAAGTTGATTTCGTAATGGCAGGTATGACGCCAACGGCAGAGCGTAAAAATAATGTTGATTTCACAGATATTTATTTTGTTGCGAAAAACATGGTCGTTTCTAAAAAGGATTCTAACATTCAATCTGTAGAGGATTTAAAAGGGAAAAAAGTAGGGGTACAAACAGGATCTATTCAAGAAGAAAAAGCAGCAGAATTTAAAAAAGAAGTAGATTTCAAAGTTGAGGGACGTGACCGTATACCAGAAATCGTACAAGAAATTAAAGCTGGTCGTTTTGACGCTGCAATTATAGAAGATACAGTTGCTAAAAATTATTTAGGAAAAATGAAAGAATTACAAGGAATTGAAATTAAAGAAGCACCAGAAGAAGTAGGAGCAGCAATTGCCCTTCCGAAAAACAGTGATAAAACAGCTGAATTTAATAAAGTAATTAAAAAAATGCAAGAAAATGGAGAAATGGATAAATTAGTGAAGAAATGGTTCGGCAGCGAAAAATAAGCTGCCTTTCACTTTTCTGTGAGGGGAATGAACAGAATGAACTTAGATTTTTCGGCGATTACGCCTTCGATACCATATATACTAAAAGGCCTAGAAGTTACTTTGAAAATTGTAGCAGTATCAGCGTTAGTTGGGTTTATTTTAGGAACGTTATTAGCGCTTTGCAAAATTGCTAGAATACGAGCATTAAATATAGCGGCAGATTTTTATACATCAATTTTCCGTGGTACACCACTTGTATTGCAATTAATGATTATTTATTTCGGTGTCCCGCAAATAATTGGTTATGAAATACCAGCCTTCGTAGCAGCTGTATTAGCATTTAGCTTAAATTCAGGTGCATATATGTCAGAGGTAATTCGTGCCGGCATTCAAGCGGTTGATAATGGACAAACAGAAGCAGCGATGGCTTTAGGGATTCCTTACGGAAAAATGATGCGAAATATTATTTTCCCTCAAGCATTAAAAAATATATTACCAGCGCTTGTGAACGAGTTTGCGACACTTACGAAAGAATCGGCTGTAGTAACAGTAATAGGAGCGACCGATTTAATGCGCCGTGCTTATATTGTAGGCGGTGAGACGTTTAAATATCTTGAACCATTACTTTTTGTTGGACTAATTTATTATATGCTAGTCATTATTCTTACATTAGTCGGGAAGGCAATTGAAGGGAGAATGAAGAAAAGTGATTAAAATTGAAAACCTTCATAAATCATTTGGAAAAAACGAAGTATTAAAAGGAATTACAACAACGATTGAAAAAGGGGAAGTAGTAGCAATTATTGGACCGTCTGGATCAGGGAAATCAACATTTTTACGTTGTATGAATGTGCTAGAAGCACCGACAAATGGTCACATTTGGATTGGAACGGAAGAAGTAACGAATCCAAAAACGAATATTATGCACGTTCGTGAAAATGTCGGAATGGTATTTCAGCATTTTCACCTATTTCCTCATATGACTGTATTAGAAAATATTACGTATGCTCCTATCAATGTAAAAGGAGTAACGAAACAGGAAGCTGAAAAGAAAGCCGAGAAACTTTTAGAAAAGGTCGGTTTATTAGATAAAAAAGATACGTATCCAAACCGTCTTTCGGGAGGGCAAAAGCAACGTGTAGCAATTGCGAGAGCGTTAGCGATGGAACCAGAAGTTATGTTATTTGATGAACCAACATCAGCGCTAGATCCAGAGATGGTAAAAGAAGTGTTAGAAGTTATGAAATCATTAGTTACGACAGGAATGACAATGGCGATTGTTACACATGAAATGGGATTCGCAAAAGAAGTAGCAGATCGTGTTCTCTTTTTAGATGGTGGAAAGCTTGTAGAAGATAGTGCGCCAGCAGAATTTTTTGCATCACCGAAAAGTGAACGTGCGCAACAATTTTTACAAAAAATATTGTAATATGTAGCGGTTACGTGAATAATAAGTAGAAAAGGATGACATTGTGTCATCCTTTTTTTATACTAAATTTAAATACGTTTATACATATAGGAGCAGTGCTATGTTCAAAATTGGATACCGTACAGTAAAAACAGCAATAGGGACAGGCGCAGCAGTTTTTATTGCTCAGTTATTAGGATTAGAATTTTATAGCTCAGCGGGCATTTTAGTTATATTATGTGTACAAAATACGAAACGTAAATCACTTCAAGTATCGTTACATCGTTTTTTAGCTTGTGTATTATCAATGGTATTCGCTTTTTGTATTTTTGAAACAG
>NZ_BPLI01000138.1:0-1602 GCF_019656175.1 Bacillus sp. BML-BC051 | reverse complement strand
CGCTGAAAATGGTTATTTGAGAGATAATCGTTATTTCCATTATGAATTAACATGTTAAAATAATATAAAATAAAAAGACGACATTCGCATTATGTGAACTGAACCCCGAATAGTAGACACTTTAAAAAAAGTGTATCTATTCGGGGTTTTTTGTTTTTTATAGCTTAAAACCCCGTTATACTAGAGCTTATATTTAAGAAACGGGGAAACGATTTATGAGTAAGATTATTTTTAATGAACATGAACGAAGAGTTTTAGAATCCAACCCTAATGTCTCTTCTGTTTCAGATCGAGCAATTCAGTATACATCTGAGTTTAAAATTCAAGCTGTTAAAGAAAATTTAGACGGAAAAGGACCAGCTCAGATTTTTATTGAAGCTGGATTTGATTTAGAGATGATTGGAATTAAGAAAGCACAAAGTGCACTTAACCGCTGGAGAACTACATATAAAATATACGGAGAAACAGGCTTTTTAGAAGAACGTCGAGGAAAAGGAAGTACGGGTCGTCCAAGTTCTAAAGAACTTACGGCTGAGAAGAAGTTAGAGAAGGCTGAAACACGGATCAAGCTTTTGGAAGCTGAACTTGAGCTACTAAAAAAGCTCGAAGCACTAGAAAGGCAGGCGAAGAAAAGACGGTTTTAACACCACGAGAGAAGTATCAAGTCATCAACGAAGTCATTCGTCTCTATCAGTTGAAGAATTTGACAGGTTATTTGTGTGAATTAGCAGGTGTGAGTCGAAGTGGATATTATAAATGGCTCAAAAACAGTGAGAGTCAAGCACTCCGTAAGGAGCAGGACTATAGGGATTACCTCTTACTTAAGTCTATATATGATAAAGCGAAAGGAAAGATTGGATATCGAGGCTTATATATGGCTTTAGCCGATATGGTACACAAGCCTATGAATCATAAAAAAATCCTTCGATTGATGCGAAAGTATAACTTTTTTGCGAAAGTAAGACGTGCAAATCCTTACCGAAAATTGGCGAAAGCAACAGAAGTACACCGTACAGTGCCAAATCACCTAAATCGAGAGTTTGAACAGGTTGAGCCAGGAAAAGCATTGGTAACAGACATGACTTACTTACCGTACCGAGGAGGAGAAACGGCTTATTTATCCTGTGTAAAAGATGTCGCTACTAGAGAAATTGTTGCTTATGAACTCTCCACTAATTTACGAATGAACATTGTGTATAGAACTTTATCAAAGCTAAAAGAAGCATTAGATGGAAATGTGCATCCTGAGGCACTCATCCACTCAGATCAAGGGGTTCACTATACAAATCCTGAGTACCAGAAACGAGCAAAAGAAATTGGGTTACTCCCATCCATGTCACGGCGAGGAAACTGTCTAGATAATGCACCTATGGAGTCCTTTTTCGGGCATTTAAAAGATGAAGTAGATTACAAGGAAGCACGTAACTTTAATGAATTAAAACTCATGATTGATGAGTATATAGAGTACTATAACACCAGCAGAAAGCAATGGAACCTAAAAAAGATGACTCCGGAGGCTTACCGAAGTCATCTAATCGCTGCATAAATAAATAAAATAGTATCTTCTTTTATTAAACTGTCTATTTTATAGGGTTCAGTTCA
>NZ_BPLI01000137.1:0-312 GCF_019656175.1 Bacillus sp. BML-BC051 | reverse complement strand
GGGATTAACAGATCCATTTAATATGGGAGGTGCAATGGCTCCAGCTGCCGTTGATACAATTGAAGCCCATTTACGCGAACGACAAATTGATGCCTCTTACTACGATTTAATCGTAACGGGTGACCTCGGACATGTAGGACGCGAAATTGCTTATGACTTATTACATAAACACGGAACGAAAGTAACGAGCGAACAGTTTCAAGATTGCGGGCTGCTCATTTATAGAGAAGGGCAACCTGTCATCGCTGGCGCTAGTGGACCAGGGTGTTCCGCAACGGTCGTATACGGTCACTTCTTAAACCGAATGAAAAG
>NZ_BPLI01000136.1:0-273 GCF_019656175.1 Bacillus sp. BML-BC051 | reverse complement strand
TATAAAGAAACAATAGCACCGAATGGCTATGTAATAAATGAAGAGACGTTCTCATTTGAAATAAAAGAGAATGGAGAAATTATTAAACATATCGTTCAAGATAAGAAGGTAGAAGGTGAGTTAGAAATAACGAAAGTAGATGTAGCGGATGGGAATGCGAAACTGCCAAACGCAGAATTTACAATCTACAACGAACAAGGGAAAGAAGTAGTAAAAGAGAAAACAGATGAAAAAGGTGTAGCGAAATTTAAACTACCATACGGAAAGTACACG
>NZ_BPLI01000135.1:0-1471 GCF_019656175.1 Bacillus sp. BML-BC051 | reverse complement strand
TCCTGTTTCCGCTTCTACCCTATTAACAAGTCTTGTTGCCTTCAATGAATGTCCGCCTAATTCAAAGAAATTATCCTTCACACTTATTTTTTCCACATCAAGGAGTTCACTAAATATTCCACTGACAATTTCCTCAGTTTTATTTCTCGGCGCGATATATTCCTTTTCACTCTTCAGCTCAATCTCAGGTAAAGCTCTCTTATCCAACTTCCCATTTCTTGTTACAGGTATTTTCTCAATCTGCATCATATAAGCAGGTATCATGTAGTCTGGTAAATCCTTACGGATTTCCTCTTTGATGGTACTGATATTTAATTGACCTTTCGCTGTGAAATACGCATGAACTGCTTTTTCAGCATTTTTGTCTTCTCTTACAATCACCGCTGCATCCGTTACACCTTCTATTCTTCGAATGACACTCTCAATTTCACCAAGCTCAATTCGGAATCCTCTGATTTTTACCTGTTCATCCATTCTTCCCAAATACTCAATATTCCCATCAGGAAGCCATCTTGCTAAATCTCCACTTCGATACAATTTCCCTTCTCCAAATGGATTGTCGATAAATTTTTCCGCTGTCAGTTCTGGTCTATTCAGATACCCTCTCGCTAAACCATCTCCCGCTATACATAGTTCTCCAGGCACGCCAATTCCACATAGTTTCATCTCATTTAATATATATATATGAGTATTAGAGATTGGTTTACCTATTGGGATAAAATCAAAATCGTTCGGTATTTCATATGTTGTTGTAAACGTTGTATTCTCTGTTGGTCCATATCCGTTTATCAAGCGTACTGTTCCCTCTTGAGATTTTAAAATTCTAACTTGTTCTTCGGAAAGCTTTTCTCCACCTATCAACAGATACTTTAGGCTATTAAACATTTGTGCATCTGTTACGATCATTTGATTATATAACGTTGACGTTAACCACATCGTGTTAACTTGATGCTTTTGGATACACTGCTTTACAGCACCCACATTGGTGATTGTCTCACTATTTATCAATACCAACGTCCCACCATTCAAGAATGCTCCCCACATTTCAAATGTGGATGCATCAAATGACATAGAACCGGTTTGTAATATCACTGTATTTTCATCAAATGCAATATAATTCGTATCTTTTACTAGTCTGATAACACTCTTATGTTCAATCATTGTCCCTTTTGGTTTTCCAGTTGTTCCTGATGTATAGATAACATACAATAAGTCAGATGATTGATTTATCTTCTCAGGGTTTTCTGTTTCATCTGTAAAGACACTACGATCCGCAAGGTCAATAACTGGTATTTCAGTTTCAACTTCCGCTTTATATGTGAGTATTGCCTTCGGCATACAATCCGCAAGCATATATTCAATTCGATCTTTCGGATTGGTTGGATCTATCGGTACATATGCTCCGCCTGCTTTGATAATTCCGTAGATTCCTACAATCATTTCAATACTTCGTTCTGCCATGATTGCAACG
>NZ_BPLI01000134.1:0-302 GCF_019656175.1 Bacillus sp. BML-BC051 | reverse complement strand
GTTATATGAACAGATATTAGAAGATCCAAAACTAGCAGCTAAATTTACAGCAGAAGAAATTGAATTATTTAAAAATGGTCAGAAACCCAAAACATATACATGGCATCACCATCAGGACACAGGAAGAATGCAGCTTGTAGACGCGAAATTACATAAGCAAACTGGTCACACGGGTGGGTATAACATCTGGGGGAAAGACGGAGAAAAATAGGGAGGTTTATTAATGCATAACATTGTATGGGTTGGTGTAAGTAATGAAAAAGTAACAGATCATGAAATCGAACAAGTAGAAAAATATTTTA
>NZ_BPLI01000133.1:0-311 GCF_019656175.1 Bacillus sp. BML-BC051 | reverse complement strand
TTTCATTCGGTTTAATAAATGACCGTACACGACTGTTGCGGAACATCCTGGTCCACTTGCCCCAGCTATGACTGGTTGTCCGTCTCTGTAAATAATGATTCCGCAATCTTGGAATTGTTCGCTCGTTACTTTTGTTCCGTGTTTATGTAGTAGGTCGTAGGCAATTTCGCGACCGACATGTCCAAGGTCACCTGTTACGATTAAGTCGTAATAAGAGGCGTCAATTTGTCGTTCGCGTAAATGAGCTTCAATCGTATCGACAGCCGCTGGGGCCATCGCACCACCCATATTAAAAGGATCTGTTAATCCCA
>NZ_BPLI01000132.1:0-150 GCF_019656175.1 Bacillus sp. BML-BC051 | reverse complement strand
TTGCATTTGTATCTTCGCTTACTACTTTCGCATCAGCAAAAAGACTGTTATTTTCCGTTTGGAATTTTGTAATCCATGCACTATTTTTTAACGTCATCTCAATGTACTTTTTACCATCTTTAACGATTAATTTTGCTGGATGTACAGTAT
>NZ_BPLI01000131.1:0-1373 GCF_019656175.1 Bacillus sp. BML-BC051 | reverse complement strand
GGACTCAATAAACGCTTTGAGGGGTCCCGCCAACCAAATGACATAAAACCCACGTTAAGACATTTTTTGGAATTCAAATCCTTGATTTAGGTACGCTAAGGGTTGTAACTAAAATGAATATTTTTGCTATAGACGGCAATATTAGGGTGAGTACCAGCGAAGCTGTCACCATTTGCAATAAGGATACGTTAAGATTACAATAAGTTGTTTAAGTTTAACACTTACAATACGCATATCCACCGTACTGTTTTAGATTGATAATATATATTTTCATACTTAGATTCCATTATTATGTATAATAAAGTTAAAAAAATAATGACGCCACTTATGGAGAGTGTATTATGTCAAAAAATGATTCTACCAATTTCGTTTTACATGCAAAAAGTGACCAATTTTACTGGGAAGGAATTGGCCAACTGTCCATAAAAACATTTTCAAATGGTAAAGCCCATTATAAGACTAATAAAGGCATGTTTGCTGTTGAAGAAAGTAGATACCTACTCCTTAATAAAGGTTCATACACAATTTCAATTGATGAAACGAAGGATGTGGAATCTTTTTGTATTTTCTTTAAAGATGGGTTTGAAGCCGAGGTCTTTAATTCATTAAAAGAAACAAACGATAATCTTCTAAACGATCCATTTATGGATACGAGTTCTATTGTTTTTTTTGATAAAACCTATCATAAAAATAATACTTTATCTTTTCAACTTGAAACTTTCAAACATATTTTACCTAGTCTCGAAATTAATTCTGTTGGTTATGAGGAACAATTTCATAAGTTAATGCAATATATTTTGAATGAACATTTTAATACATACAAGGAAGTTGAATCTTTAAGTGCAATAAGGACCTCTACACGTGAAGAATTATATAGAAGGATATGTATAGCCCATGATTACATAAGAGCTTATTATGACAAAACTATTAAATTAAATGACATTGCACGAATTTCTTGTCTATCTCCAAATCATTTATTAAGAACATACACACAAATATATGGTAAAACTCCTCATCAGCATATTTCAGAGTTTAGAGTAACAAAAGCAAAACAACTATTATCAGAATTAAGTAATAATATGACCGATATAACCTTTAATCTTGGATTTGGGGTCTGTGTACATGCCCATCAACTTAAGAATTTTCACTACCCCCAAGTGACAAAAAACGTTATTCTTTCTAAAAAGCTAGCTAGAAAGGGTGACATTTTTTATGAATCTTTCGATTCAAGATGAATTACAACTATTTTCTGAAGAACTGTATCGTCATTTAACCCCTTCTCTTTTGGAAGAACTCGCAAAAGAATTAGGTTTTGTAAAAAGAAAACGAAAGTTTTCTGGAAATGAATTAGCTACCATATGTATTTGGGTAAG
>NZ_BPLI01000130.1:0-6572 GCF_019656175.1 Bacillus sp. BML-BC051 | reverse complement strand
TAGTTGGATTATATTGGTTACAACCATAATTTCTTCTTTTATAGCATTCATTTCAACAAATATTGATGACATTTTTATACTCCTTGTTTTATTTTCACAAGTAAAGACAGAAATAATTAAGAAGGAAGCTAGAGCTGTCCGAGAAAAAACTAAGATGAAAGAACTTTATATTGTTATTGGACAATATTTGGGGTTTAGTGTAATTATTTTTTTGAGCATCATTGGTTCTTTAGGCTCTTTTTTCATTCCTATATCGTGGATTGGGTTATTAGGATTCGTGCCAATTTATATGGGAGTGAAAGGAATATTGTTACTTCGTTTTTATAAAAGGAATGAAGTCATTGATAACGTTTCTGGTTCAATATTTAAAGTAGCTTTGATAACGTTAGCTAATGGGGCTGACAATATTTCGATTTATATACCGATGTTCGCTAGTCAAAATCTTAAAACAAATATTGTTACATTAGTTATCTTTTTTGTATGGTAGCAATATGGTGCTTTATTAGCTACACATTGTTAAGAGCTCCTAGTTTAGTTTAAGCTAAAGTACTTGAGAGAAATTGTCATATTATCGTTCCAATAGTTCTAATTGGCTTAGGAATGTTCATTCTTTTTCGCAGTAATACAATTGAATTATTGTACTAATATGTTAAAACTAACAGAAGTTTTAATTAAAAAGAATCAAACGCTGTATAAAGCCGTACTACAGATAAAATGTAGTACGGCTTTTCTTTATTTTGGTGAAATGAAACAGTGCTCTACGACTATTAAGTTAGACAGGATATTACGATTATTAAATTGAATAGATACTTGAAAAGGAGTGTGCTACTTAAAATGAAATTAGTAAAACAATGGGTCAAAGAAGATAGTGATTACATAAGAAAAAAAGTAATTGAATATAACCAAAAACATATTTCGGATGAAGAGAAACAGCCTTCAGAAAACATTAGTTTTATAGTGAGAAATGAAAAGGAAGAAATTGTAGGCGGAATAACTGCAATTACATTTTGGCACCACGTACATGTCGATTTCCTTTGGGTTTCTGAAGAGTATAGACACGAAGGCTACGGAAGCAAGTTATTAAAACTTATTGAAGAATTTGCAATTGAAAATGAGTGTAGGCTAATCAATTTAGATACTTTTAGCTTTCAAGCACCTGATTTCTATAAAAAGCATGGATATAAAGTGATTGGAGTAAGTGAAGATCATCCGAAAGGACATAATCATTACTATTTAGAAAAACGTTTATAAAGTGTATATAGAATTAACGTTAGTATTTGGAATAAAAATTTATCCTTTTGGATTATGCATTTAAAAGAAAATTTTGAGGCAATTCATATTTAGAGGCACTTCTAAAGCAAAAAAGATAGGATTAGAATAGTAGTGATGGGAAACTATTTTTTATAGCGAATATATTTAAAATAGGAATCTAAATGTGGACATTCAAATAAAGGGGGAAATTCTTATGAATTCATTTGTGAATGACAAGTTTTATGAAATAAGAAAAAATCTATTCGAGGAAATTACGATGTTGAACGATGCGCAATTCAACAATAAGCCAGATAAGAATAAATGGAGTATAGCACAAGTATGTCATCACTTAGTTTTATTGGATAAAGTGGTTATAAAGGTTATTTCATCTGGCTTAAAAAAGATTGATAGTACCCTAAAAGAACGTCGAGAAATTCACTCTATATTACAAGATAGAGCGATAAAATTTGCAGCTCCAGAAATGATTGAACCCAGTTTAGAACTATTTGAAGTGCAGCAAATGGTCAATTTGTTAAACGAATCGAGAAAAGAATTAATGCGTTTCCTAAGTACAATAGAAGATGAATCTATACTAACGAAAAAATCAGTGATGCATCCAGCTCTTGGAGAATTACTTCTTGATCAGTGGATAGAACTGATCTATTTGCATGAACAGCGTCATATAGAACAAATCAAAGAGATAAAACTACTTTGTGAAATTGGGAAGTAAAAAATCTTTGGCTATTAACAAAAAATACGGGTCTCATATGTATACTTTTAAAATTGATCTAAAGAAAGGCTAATTTGGAATCCGTTTGTTATGTTTAACCTCGTCTCAAAATGAGAGCGGGGTTTTTATTAATTTTGGAGCTACTCTGGGATTTTTATTTAGTATTAATTTAATCAATTTTTTATTCTAATACTTAGGGAACTTACTATTAAACCGAGTTAATGATAGAATGATAAACAGACAGAAAATTCCTTTTATTAAAAACAGAGGAGGTACGTATGAAAAAAGTAAATGTTACATATGCACTTTTATACGATAAAACAAACGAAAAAATCTTAATGGTAAAAAACAAAGGGAAGAATGGTTCATATTACACACTACCAGGTGGCGCAGTTAAACTGGGAGAAACGTTAGAAGAGGCAGTAATTCGGGAAGTGAAAGAAGAAACCGGACTCCATATAACTGTAAACGGCATTTGTTACATTAGCGAAGCTTTTTTCGAAGAGAGAGGACATCATGCAATTTTCTTTAATTTTTTAGGTGAAATAATTGACGGGGAGACAAATATAACAAGGCCAAAAGAAATTGAAGAGATTACCTGGATGGAATTACATAGAGCAGCACCACATTTACGTATACCAGAACACTTATTAAATATATTACAAAGGAAAGAAACAGTACCTTACTTTTTTAACGGAACAATCGTTCATCAATCTTCATAACATTATCATTTCATGTAAGGCGGGGGAAGAATGGAATTTATCGTAAATCATAAACATTTCACTCAAGCACTTTCAGAAGTAAGTAAAGCTGTATCTACTAAAGCTATAATACCTATATTATCTGGTATAAAAATAACTGCAGATCAATCTGGAATTACTTTAATCGCAAGTAATTCAAATATTTTCATTGAAAAATTCATCCCTAGTTCCAACGAAGACGACCAAATTACAACTATAGTAAAAGCAGGAACTATTGTAGTACCTGCAAAATATTTCATTGAAATTATAAAGAAAATGCCAAGTGATGTATCAATAAAAAGTACGAATGAGCAAATCATTACGATACAATCAGAAGAAATTACATTAAACTTAAACGGACTTCCAGCATATGAGTTTCCGAATGTACCACTTATAGACGGTCATACAAAAATACAAGTGGAAACAGAACGATTAATTGAAGTATTTAAACAAACTGTCTTTGCAGTAGCTAAAAATGAATCAAGACCGGTTCTTACTGGCGTTCATTTCGAGTTAGATCATAATAAATTAATTTGCGTAGCAACTGATTCACATAGACTTGCTATACGCGAAACAATGATATCTACAGATGTGAAAGCAAGTTGTATCGTACCAAGTGCAACTATTAGTGAACTTCTAAAATTAATGACTAGTAATTCCGAATTCGTATATATCTATCTTTCAGAAAGTCACATTATTTTTACATTCGGCACAACTACATTATATTCACGACTAATTGAAGGGAAATATCCTAATATTTCTAGTTTAATTCCAAATGATTTTCAGACAGTCATTAACATAGATAGAAAAAAGATTTTACAAGGTGTAGATCGATCAAACTTATTAGCAAGTGATTGGGCAAATAACAATGTCAACTTAGAAATCATAAACGAATCCGCAATTAAGATTTCTTCTAACGCTTCTCAGATTGGAAAAATATCCGAGACACAACAGGTAGATACGATTCAAGGTGAAAAACAATTAAATATATCTTTCGATGGACGATTTATGTTGGATGCTTTAAAGGCGATAAAAGAAGAAACGGTTACTTTAAGTTTCAGCGGTTCTATGAGACCAATATTAATTGAAGCAGGGTCACAATCTGCAGCAATACATCTTATATCACCAGTAAGAGCTTATTAAAAACATAGGAAGGAATTACATACATTATGTACAAGCATACTTTATGTTTTATAAAAAGAAATGAAGAGATACTTATGTTAAATAGAGAATATGATCCTGTAAAAGGATTGTGGAATGGGGTAGGAGGAAAGATCGAAAAGGGAGAAACACCTTTAGAAAATGCAATTCGTGAAATAAAAGAAGAGACTAATATAGAAATTACGCAGGACCAAATTCGGTTTAAAGGTATTATTAAATGGGAGGACTCTTCATATTCTGGTGGCATGTATGTTTATCTAATAGAGCTACTGAATGAATTTACATATCACACTCCAAAAAAAGTCTCAGAAGGAATTCTTGATTGGAAAGAAATTTCTTGGATTCTAAGTGACTATAATTACGGCGTAGGAGAGATGATACCTAATTTTTTACCGGAATTACTTCACAATGAATTAATATTAGAGCACAACTTTGTATTATCTAATCATAAATTAATAGATTATAGAAATGATGAATTGGCTAAACAGGACAGTTCAATAGATAAAATAATTCAATTGTAAAAAGCAGGAATGCACCTCTGTTCGAACAAGTAGAGTTTCAGATAGCGTAAATGCAAACTTAGTGAAATAAACTTAAATACAGAAAAAGAGCGAATCACTTATAAGAAGGTTCGCTCTTTTTTATTTATAATTAAATTTCTCTCCACCATGTTGATGAAGGATAGTCTGTAGATTTTAACGCAATAGATTCGCCAATTTGAGGCGTTGTAATTTTAACCCCTAAACGGTTAGCCTCTTTCGTAACTCGTTCAATTGGATCACTCCATTCATGTAATGCTAATGTAAAAGCACCCCAATGAATTGGAAGAAGTAGATCTCCTTTCACGTCAATATGAGCTTGAACCGTCTCTTCAGGTAACATATGAATAGCAGACCACCTCGGATCATATTGTCCGCATTCCATCAATGTAAGATCGAATGGACCGTACTTATCACCAATTTCCTTAAAGTGAGGAGCATAACCGCTATCGCCACTAAAGAAAACTCTAGTCTCTTGCCCAAGAATAAGCCATGAACACCATAAAGAACAATCTCTATCTGTCATACTCCGTCCAGAGAAATGCCTTGCAGGTGCACAAACTAATTTTATATTATCAAACGCAATTTCGTCCCACCAATTATGCTCACTAATTTTACTAGGAGAAACACCCCATTTAATTAAATATTGCGCAACTCCAGTTGGAACATAAAAGTGCTTTGCGCGATCTTTTAACAGCATAATACTCTTGTAATTCAAATGGTCATAGTGATTATGAGAAATGATAATCGCATCAATTTCTTGAAAATCTTGACGTTCTAAAGAAAAAACACCACTATAACGTTTACTAGTAAACACAGGAAATGGGGAAGAGGCATCTCCAAACATCGGGTCTAATAACAATTTTTTACCTTCTATTTTCAAGAGAGAAGCAGAGTGCCCAAACCATGTAACGCTCTCTAGAGACTCATTATTTTTATCCGATAAAACAATAGGTAAATTCTTTAAAGGACGCAGCTTTGATTTCATTTTAAAGTAATCAGTCATTAAACCGATAATATCTTTCGGTTTAAAACTTACATCAGTATGAATTTGATTTATATATTTCTTTTTCATTCGTTCTCCTTTTTACGCTTAACAATATACGTATGTTGTTATTGAAGCTAATTGTAGTGTAAACGAAATTATCTTATCTTTCATCTTAAACGCTGTAGATTTCATAAATTTGTCAGATTCATTATTCTTATATATAAAATGGAAATCATATAGCAGCAGATGAAACTAATATGAAGTAAATGTAAATTGTTTTAATTTAGTAAATTCATTCTTATACGCAATGAAGAACATATGTTTCATTGTATGTTATAGAAGAAAGCATGTCTCTAATTAAGGGTAGGAAGGAGAGGATGTAAGTGCAAATAGAGAGAAATAAGAAATCAAAATGTAAACTATCAAAATCTGAAATAACGCAGCTATATGCAGAAGGAAAGAGTACCTCAGAAATAGCTACGCTTGCCAATGTGTCTGCTAGGTATATTCGTATGGTTTTAACAGACAATAATGTTCCAAGGCGCGCTATAGGGAGTTGGAAGAGAAAGTATGACATAACAGAAGATTATTTTAAAACGTGGTCAAACAATATGGCTTATATTTTAGGGTTTATAGCAGCAGATGGTGTCATACAGAAAGAAAATCAATGTGTCAGTATATCTCAAAAAGAAAATTACATTTTAGAAGATATAAAACAAGAACTAAACACCAACCAGCCACTATATCAAAAAAAACAGGCGTATATATGCTAAACATAAATAGCAAAACAATAAAAGACGATTTAATGAACATTCACGGAATTAAGCCATGTAAATCATTTAACATTGAAATTCCATTTGTACCAGAAGAATATTTACATCATTTTGTGCGTGGGTATTTTGATGGAGATGGTCATGTAAACCCAAAAAAATATTTTGTTAGCTTTGTTGGAGGATCGTATAATTTTATGAATTCTTTTAAAGATATACTTGAGGATAATAAATTCAAATTAAGTTTTGTTGATAAAGAAAAACAATATCGTATATACCTAAGTGGTAAAGATAATGTTAATAAATTTTCACAGTGGATTTATAACGATAAAGGTTTACATTTAAAGCGTAAATATAATATTTTTCAACAAAAAGAATAATTGTAATGATAAT
>NZ_BPLI01000129.1:0-101 GCF_019656175.1 Bacillus sp. BML-BC051 | reverse complement strand
AATTTATCCAGTGTAAATTATATTCCTTAAGACTGGCTGAATGTGAGGAATAAGCTATTCGAAAAAGTATTGAATTTAATTCTTAGTTTTCCTATTGACAT
>NZ_BPLI01000128.1:0-531 GCF_019656175.1 Bacillus sp. BML-BC051 | reverse complement strand
TTTAAAAGTTAAATAAGTTAAAATGATTCTTGTCTTAAATGAATACAGTCTGGTAATGATGGCAGAGAGGCCACACCCGTTCCCATACCGAACACGGAAGTTAAGCTCTCTAGCGCCGATGGTAGTTGGGACCTTGTCCCTGTGAGAGTAGGACGTTGCCAGGCAAAATGGAGGATTAGCTCAGCTGGGAGAGCACCTGCCTTACAAGCAGGGGGTCGGCGGTTCGATCCCGTCATCCTCCACCATATATGTCGGAGGGGTAGCGAAGTGGCTAAACGCGGCGGACTGTAAATCCGCTCCTTCGGGTTCGGCAGTTCGAATCTGCCCCCCTCCACCATTCTTAATTAATGGGCTATAGCCAAGCGGTAAGGCAACGGACTTTGACTCCGTCATGCGCTGGTTCGAATCCAGCTAGCCCAGCCATTAAGAGCCATTAGCTCAGTTGGTAGAGCATCTGACTTTTAATCAGAGGGTCGAAGGTTCGAATCCTTCATGGCTCACCATTTTAACAAAATATGCGGGTGTGGCGGA
>NZ_BPLI01000127.1:0-1831 GCF_019656175.1 Bacillus sp. BML-BC051 | reverse complement strand
CTTCATTTTAATTTAGTATTTTCTCTGCAAGTTATAAATGTAATAGTAACAAACAACTTAGATTACAAACCTTATAAGCAAAATCATAATCGTGAATAGTTAGGGAAAAGATAAAATAAGGTAATCAATTACATATCTTTATCCCAGGCGATTCATTGCTATCTTCTTTTTATTGAATGGGATATTTTATCCCGCTTTAATGGGCAGTAAGACCCCCACCTCAAAATGCAGCGAAAGCAAAGAATTTAGGTGGGGGTTGAAGAAAATCCCCACTGATTAAAGTTTCACTTTATCGAATTTGGAACTGAAAATGTACTAGCTTGATAATGAAGCCTGGCTATTAGAATTGAAAAATTTTAGTTTTATTATAATTAATAGAAATGAGAGTAGTGTGAATATAAATCCGCTCCAAATAAGCTGATGAATACCTAAGTTTGAAATGAACCAGCCTCCAATAGTGGTTCCTAAAGTAATTCCGAGATTTGAGAACGAAACGAATAGACTGTTACCAAATTCAGGTGCTTCTTTAGCTTCACTTATTAACCATGTTTGACCAACAATTAATCCACCAGCATGTACGATTCCCCAAATGAATACTATAAAAATCATTGGAACAAGGTAGGAACCTAAGTAATAAACCAATATGTAAACAATAGAATATAGAATAGGGAATGATATTACAGTGTTTATTATGCTTTTTTGCAGAAGACCCCCAAATAAATGATTACCTAAAATCATAACTATACCAAATATGAATAGCATGATACTGATGAGAGATCCATTCATGGAAGTTACTTTTGCAAGGTACTCAGCGAAGTAGCTGTATACGGAAAACATGGCTGCAAAAAGGAATGTGACGGTTAAAATATTTAACCATAATCCTGGTTTGCCGAGTATACGAATTTGTTTGCCGAAAGACATTTTTTCTTTAACAGGCATAGAAGGAAGTAGGAGTAGTATTCCAATGAATGCAAGAGTGTTAACGAATGCTCCGAATAAGAAAGCCATTTCGAGTGAAAATTGGTCTGCAAGGTAAGAGGTTAGTGGTACACCTAAAGCAAAACCAACAGTAATTCCCATGAAAACTTTTGTAACTGCTTGACCGCTCTTTTCTGGAGGGACAAGTTTAGCAGCTGTTACAAGAGCGATTGAAAAGAAGAGTGGATGAAGCGCTGCCGGTAAAATACGAAAAACAAGCATGATTTCAAATTGTGTTGTATAAGCGTAGATTAAATTTGAAATAACAAATATGAAAATTGCTGTTAATAAAATTATTTTGCGATTCATACTAGAGACGAGCAGAATTAAAAATGGACCAGAAATAGCAACAACTAGTGCAAATATACTTACTAAAAATCCAGCTTGTGTAGTTGAAATTCCGAATTTTTCAGTGATTTGTGGTAATACGCCGACAATACCCATCTCAGTAGTAATAATTCCGAACACACCTATTGCGAGTGTCAGAATAAGTAAAGGATTTACTTTTTTCATTTATAAAACTCTCCATTCGTATCAGTATTTTGAAAGTAAATTCATTAATAAAGAAGCATGATTGGATGCCAATATTATCAGGAGTATGTAATCTTAAATACAATAACAGATATCTAAATAACTAGATATGATATATTAAAAAAAATTCTCCTTTCGATGTTTCTTGCTTTTATCCCGCTTTAATGGGCAGTAAGACCCCCACCTCAAAATGCAGTGAAAGCAAAGAAGTTAGGTGGGGGATCAACTGAAAATAACAGTCCGATTGGTTCAACTAATAATCAGTGGGGGATGAAGAAAACCCCCACTGATTAATGAAGTTTGGCTTTATAGGCTTGAAAAA
>NZ_BPLI01000126.1:0-338 GCF_019656175.1 Bacillus sp. BML-BC051 | reverse complement strand
GTGAAACTTTAATCAGTGGAAGGTTTTTGCCCGCTGATTATCAGCCCGCACCAATCGGGATAAAAATTAGATAAAGGGGTTGCTCATATGTACTTGAATTCAAAAATTTCGTATATGCAATTTTTTATGGGATTTCTATTTGTTATTACATTCATATTGGCAACTTTTAATATATGTTCTTATCTTGTAGCAATTGTATGTATGGCTTTACTCAATCTTACTTTTGTTATTGGAGCATTTCAGCAGAAACAATATACAAGTTTTATAACAGCACTTGTAATGTCATTTTCCTTTAGTATTGTAGCGATTGTGCTCTATATAAAATAAACCATCTCGAT
>NZ_BPLI01000125.1:0-205 GCF_019656175.1 Bacillus sp. BML-BC051 | reverse complement strand
AACCATATAATATGTAGCAATGTTATCTAGTTTTGAAGGAATATGCCTTCATAGTTTGGTGATGATGGCAGAGAGGTCACACCCGTTCCCATACCGAACACGGAAGTTAAGCTCTCTAGCGCCGATGGTAGTTGGGACCTTGTCCCTGTGAGAGTAGGACGTCGCCAAGCAATTAAAAACACGAGTCATTTGACTTGTGTTTTTT
>NZ_BPLI01000124.1:0-265 GCF_019656175.1 Bacillus sp. BML-BC051 | reverse complement strand
CAAGGCGGAAACGATAACCAAGGCGGAAACGATAACCAAGGCGGAAACGACAACCAAGGCGGAAACGATAACCAAGGCGGAAACAACAACCAAGGCAACAACACAACCATTGATCCAAAAGCCCTTAAAGATGGTGAATACAGTATTGGCTTTAAAGTTTTAAAAGATAAAACAGAAGAAATTTCAATGATGAACACATATACAAAGAGTCCAGCTGTACTAAAAGTGAAAGATGGCAAGAAGTATGTATCGTTTACATATACGA
>NZ_BPLI01000123.1:0-35647 GCF_019656175.1 Bacillus sp. BML-BC051 | reverse complement strand
CCTTGCCAACCACCGTGTCCGCCTTGCCAACCACCGTGTCCGCCTTGCCAACCACCGTGTCCACCCGGCCAACCACCGTGTCCGCCTTGCCACCAGCCTGCATAGCCTTGTCTCTGTGAGTTCATTCCTTCGCATCCCTTCTTATTAAAAATTCAAATACTGTAACTGGGTATTCTCTAAATATAATTATGTATCCCAAAAATAAATGTATCCGCAAACATCTCGATTATCGGTAAAGTAATTATCTAATAAAAAAAACATTTATTATTGCAAATCTAAGCTCTATTTTTTTTACTTTTTCAAAAAATTTTTTACTATTTTATTAGCATACTTTTTAGATTCAATTTCATCATAGTTACTTAGTATTACAACAGACAAATCATTACTTGGGATCATTTTTCAACATTACATCAGATTCCATAGCTGTGCTTTAGTTATACAAGAAAAAACGATACTTCACTATTGAAGTATCGCAAAAAACCATTTACTTACATTATTATGACTATAGCCCTATCCGGTATTAGTTACTCACCTAAAATGGCAACGGGGCTAAACAATTCATAATGAATCAATTCCTTTTCTATACTGTGTTCTTTTAATACTGGAGCCGTTGACTGCACAATTTGTATTGTTTTCTCGTCAATCATAAATGGTACATCCCTTCGTATACAATGTTTTTATAAAACATTGGCATTATTTGAAATTCACCTTTCGCAATTTCATTTTTTACTTTCCACTCCAGGATATCTTTTTTTAATTGTTATGGATCTAAACTGATCCAATAGTGATTCTGGTGCAATTGCTCTGAAGTTTTTACACTAGAACCTTCTTATTTACGCATTGAAAAATGTTACCTATAACGGAAAAGCCCAATTTCTCTATTTAAACAAACTGCAAGTAACCACTCACCCTTAGAATGAGTGGTTACTCGGTATTTTTATATAAAGAGCCATAAAAATAATGTCAGCATAAGAAGATTCAGCAGTAGAATAATGATGGATAAGAGCCTTTACACTTTTAATAAACTTTTGTATTATCATCTATATTTTCAATCTTAATAAATTCAAACTCTGCTTCATACCCATCTCCTTGTGGACTGCAAGCATAAATGCCAACTTTCATGCAATCTTTTTCTTCAAAAAGGTGAGCCATTCTTATTTGTTTCCATAAATCCCCGTCTAATGAATAATCAACGTAGTAATTATTTCCCCTTCTTGTTATGCGATAATAAAGAGAATTTAAATCTCCAAAAAACTCCTGACTAGACCAATCAGAATATCCATTCTTTGTTACAACAACACCTAATTTACTATTGTCATCAGGTATATACTCAACCGATGTCTTTAACCAAGTATCTTTTGAAAATCGAACCATTAAACCTGCTTGATCATATCTATTCGCTGGTTTAGATTTTACTTTCGTAATCAATCTAAAGTCTCCATTTAGTTCATAGTATAAAAAATGTCCATTATCAACTTGAAATTCATAATGTGTTTTTTGCCAGAAATCTGTCTCTTTATCCGGTTTGATTATTAACTTCGATTTATTGCTATTAACCTCCCAATCTTTAGGTGGAGAAAACCATTTTAAACTTTTATCAAATTCCGCATTATTAAATTCTTCTATTAATTTATATTGATTGTCCATGAAGAATATCCCCTTAATCTTTTATATTTATTAATGAAGGAACTAACCTTTTTCAAATTTTTATTTTAACTAGATAAAATACAAAAAACTCCCGTTCCTATAAAAGGGCCGAAAGCTAATCCGCGTTGCTACTCTAGTTAAAAACGTAAAAATATACGCCCTCCACTTAAATTATTAACTGCTTGTAGCTGGAAACGATTACGAACTTCACATTGAATTGTTCCTCATTTCCCTCAAGGACGGATTCACAAGTTCCTTCTATCAGTTTACACCACCCACCGACTCTCTAAAAAAACTACTTGTACTATTTCCCTTTATCGCTTTCAAACAATATATATTTTAATTATCATCACTTTACAATAATTCTGTGTATTTATCAAGGGATGTTTTTCAAAATAAAATATATTCATAATTAATTCACGAAATTACATTTCCTAATATATAAGGAGGTTATATTTTATCTAGAAATATTGTATTTTGCATAAAAGCCACGAAGATATAAATAAAAAATGATACGATTTGCACGAAAGAATAACCATACAATGTTATCCCTCCTTTAAACACCTATTTAAGAAAAACTTAAGAAATTCACTTCTAAATTCATAAGAATTTTTTCCTATACTTAAAAATAAGTAATTTAACAAGAGGAGAAATGACCATGAAGAAATTTATAATTTGTATAATAGGAATAGGCCTTCCTACATACTTACTACCTTTCATATTACGCGGTGATTTAGACAGATTTAATCCGATTGCTGAAGAAAAAAATGTATATGCGGTTGCAAAAGGATATGGTGTTCCGGATTATCATCATAAAGGACGAGCTATGTACGCCCTAAAAGGTGTTGATGAATTAAACAATGAAAAAGAATATAAAGTTGGAACGAACACGCCTAATGATTTTATAAGAAAAACTTACTTGAAAATTCATGTGAAAGGAAAGTATGTGTATTCTTACGACATTATCACTGAAGAGGATATTCCGAAGAAAATAAGAAGGAAATTGGAAATAGAAGTTAAATAAAAGAGCCCACTCGTATGAGTTGGCTCTCCGGTCTATCATTGTTTTAATAACCATTCTTCAATTACTTTCACTGTTTCATCTTGTTGTGCTTTTGATGTAATTAAGCTCGCATTATCACCTTTTTGCTCACCGTACATGCCAAAATGAGCATGGTTTCCACCTTTTATCATGTGCATAGTTGTATTCTTTGACATGAACTTTTTATTGTTCTCTATTTTTTCTACTGTTGCTAAAGCATCTACTTCCCCATAAATTGATAACATCGGAATCGATTTCGTAGAGAAATCATCTGCAGGATACGAGCCTAAGAAAATGATCCCATCTACCTTGTCTTCATGTTGAAAGGCATACTTAGAAATCATAGCTCCCCCCATTGAATGCCCTGCAACATACCATTTTTGAACTTTAGGATGCTGTTCCATTACACTGTCTACCGCATTGATTCCAAATATCGCTAAGTTTAATGGTAACTTAGGCATTACTACAAAATGCCCATCTTTTGCAAGAGCTTCCCCTAAGTAACTATAAGCCTCAGCTTCTACTTTAGCTCCTTGATAAAAAATAACCCCTACTTTAGCATCTTTCTCTCCAAAAACGATATGATCTTCATCTTTTTTATCATCTACTAACGACAAAGCCTCTTTCGTTGGTTTATAAGTAAACTGAGACCAAGTCAAAAAAGCAATACTTCCCATAAGTAAAATACCTAGTAAAGAGCAAAGCGTAATTTTTATCCATTTCTTCACAAAGATGACCTCCCTAAGATGTATATATTCTATATTTTAGATTATCATTAATCAACATAAAAACTCGAGCATTTTTATTATGCTCAAGTTTTTATTTACGTCTTTAATTTATACTATAAATAGTCCAAGATAAATATGTAGCAAATGTAGACCATGAAAAATATGGAATTAGCAACCATGCTGATACTTTAGATAATTTGGAAGAAACCGCTATGAGAAGTAACGTAGTAATAGCGACTAGTAAACAATCTACTGTTGCTAAAAACAAATTTTTTTGACTGAATTGAAAGTAGCTGAACGCTTGATTACACATATAATTTAAAAGGAATACAAACCAAAATGTTTTTGGCTTACATCCATATTTGTTGTAAATAATTGTAACTGATAACGCAATAAGTCCATATAATACAGCCCAAATTATTCCGATTGTCATACCAGTAGGTGTCCAAGACGGCTTTTCTAGCGCATCGTACCACATACGATCAATAGGAAATAAAATACTAGAAATATAACACAAACCATATGTTAGTAAAAATACTAGAATACTAGATTTTTTCATAAACATTCTCCTTTTTAATAGAAGGTTTTAGAAACTCTATATGATTCGTATACTCTTTCAATGAATACAACTTTAATACGCAAATAGACATTATAACTTTTACATATCAAATTCATATTGACTCGTGTATTTTATATAAATTCTTTCATACTTTTATATGCACAAAGTGCTCTCTCACGTGCTGCCTTATGATCAACAATTGGCAAAGGATATGTATGACCAAGCTGTATATTGGCCTCTTGTAAAATATGCTCAGGTGCTTCCCAAGGTTTATGTATATATTTATTAGGCATATCTCTTAATTCTGGTACCCATTTTCTTATATACTCCCCATCTTTATCAAACTTTTCTCCTTGTGTGATGGGATTAAAAATACGAAAGTACGGTGATGCATCTGCCCCACTTCCAGCAACCCATTGCCATCCCATTGTATTATTTGCAATATCAGCATCTAGTAGTGTATCCATAAACCATTTTGCTCCTTCTTGCCACGGAATTAACAAATGCTTTACAAGAAAAGAAGCTACAGCCATTCTTGCTCGATTATGCATAAAACCTGTTTGCCACAGTTCCCGCATTCCCGCATCAATAAACGGATAACCAGTGTCACCCTTCTGCCATACTGTTAATAACTCCTCTTCATTATTCCATGGAAAATGTTCAAAGCTCTTATTAAGAGGTTTATATACTGTAAATGGATAATGATATAGCAAATAATAAGAAAACTCTCGCCAAATGAATTGACGTATAAAACTATTCACTTGTTTTTCAAAAAGACTACATTGTCTTTCGGTACTTTTATTGATTAAGTAATGATACATCCATCTCACTGATATTTGGCCGAATGAAAGATAAGGTGCCAACATCGAATGAGCATTTTCATTTGGAAAATCTCTTCCTTCACTATAAGAGGCTAATTTGCTAGAGAAAAATTTCTTACATGTTTTATATGCCCCTTCCTCTGTAGGCTCCCACATTGATTCAATATGAGATGTCCACGGTATAGTCGGCAGCAAGTGTAATTTTGAAACAGATAAGCTTGCTGGTAAAGAGTTTCCTCCCTTTATACGCTGCACTTTACTAATAGGTTTAGGTATTACCTGCTTTTGAAATGCATTGTAAAAAGGCGTAAACACCTTATATTCAGTGTTATCCTTCTTTTTTATAATCCACGGTTCTAATAATAAATGTGAATTAAATCCCTTACAAATAATACCTTTATCTTCTAACATCATTTTCATTTTTTGATTAGATTGTAATCTTTCCGGATCATAACAAATATTCCAATATACGGCCGTTATACCTAACTGTTCTATGAGAGAAAGTATTTCTTCCTGTGTATTTCCTTTGCGAATTATTAAAGTAGAGCCCAATGCCTCAAGTTGCTTCTTTACATCTATTATTGCATGGTGTAACCACCACTTTGACGCACTCCCCATTGAAAAAGTTTCATCATGTACATATACCGGAACAACCTCACCGGACTGAGCAGCTTCAAATAGAGCTGGGTTATCATATAAGCGAAAATCTTTTTGAAACATAACAATAATTTTATTTTGCATGGCTATCCTTTCTAATTCTTAAAGCACAATTCTTTCTTTATGAAAACAAGTACTTCTGTTATTTTTAAATAATTATAAGAATCACTGTTTGTAATTGCAAACAAACTTTTCTATCTTTAATGGATTTTTCCAACTCTTAATAAAAGTAAAAATACAATGTACTTTGTACTTATCTTAAACTCTTATAAAATAAAAAAGAAAATGGAGAGAAATATAAGAAAACAGTTTGATAAACAGTCAAAATTAAATACATCTATAGATTCAACAATCCTATGGACTTTTCAAAACCAAAATGCTATAAATACACTTTTGAATGAAGGTAAGCTTATAGCCGATTCTATTTTTGTTAGTAAAGAAAATTTCACAGCATATAAATACATTGTAAGATGCATGAGACAGAAAGGTATTGACTTCATTATAGATTTCCCTATTTGGGCATGGCATTCATGCAATGGTTACCAAAAGAAGCCTACTTTTGAGACGGCAAGGGAATTACTATCAGATATTCAATTAGAAGAAATATACCTTATCGAATTTACATGTCCTAATTTTTTATTCATGCTAACAAACTATAGTGGATGGTGTGACATTTATTTTAAACTTATTGGCAATCCTAAAGCAAGTGTAACAAATGATGAAGAAAAATACTTATTTAATCTTTATCCTACCATTGAGGAAGAATGGGAATATCATCATATCCAAGCAACTCTACCCTACCTAAAAAAAGAATGGATTATACAAATAACAGAACTTAGTAAGATGAATGGATTTAACAAATAATATTGTTTATGAATGCTTTATTTAAGCATTCATAAACATAACAAATAGTCACATTAAACTAATACATTTAAAATAGCGTTTTTTTATAATGGAACCCTAAATAAACTCGTTACTGATTTTGCATACGTGCAGCTTACTCATTTAGTTTTGGTCTAGTTTGTAAATATAAATTCAAATCCGGACTTGAACCGCTAATAATTACATCTCGCATAATTTTAGAAAGTACCATACTATATACTAATCCATTATCTCCATACGCATAGATAAAGTGACAATTTGGAAACTCTTCATACATTCCAATTATAGGTAAACCATCATGAGTACCACCATAAAAAGCACTTAAATAAAATTCAGGTTCAACTGTTATATTTGGAAAGAGCTTATTAAATTCATTCACTAATTTCTCTTTTTTATGAATTAATTTTGAATCTCTTTCTTGAGCAATGTTTGTATCTTCATCTAACCCACCTATAATAATCCTGTTATCTGCAGTAGTTCTCATATAAATATATGGTCTCGCAGTTTCCCATATAAGAGTACGCTTATACCAAGAAGATAAATCTTCCACAGGATTAGTCACAATTGCATATGAGCTAATCAGTGTAGCATTCTTCTCCTTTTTAAATTCCAAACCTTCATATCCTGCAGCCACAATTACTTTGTTGGCAGTAATAGAATTGCCCCCTTTTGTATAAAAAACTGCACATTCTTTCTCTAACTTTTTGCCAACGATCTCTGTAGCTTCATAAATGTGAACTCCTTTATTAGAAGCTTGTTTTAATAAACTATGTGTAAATTTATAAGGATTTATTTCACCATCGTTATACGTATAAATAGCTGCACGTTTTTTAAATGGATATCTCTGTCCAATTTGTTCCTCTGATAGCCAAGTCGCTTTAAAATCATGCTTATGTAAATAATACAGTTCCTTTTCTAATTTCTTTATATCCTCTTCATAGCTTGCATAATATAAACTGTCACGTCGTTTAAAGTCAGAGCAATAAGGTAAATTTTGATCAGCATATTCAATATCATTAATAGCTTGTTCACATAATTTCATATGCTTAACTGCATACTCTTCTCCAAATGTATTTACAAGCTCAAAAAACATCTTGTCACCTAAATATTGAATAAGTGCTGTATTGGTAAGGTTACTCCCGTGTCCTACCTTTCTTTTATCAACGACAACAATATTTAAATCTGATTCACTCAAATAGTATGCTGATTGAGCACCTGAACTTCCTGCTCCTATTATTAGTACGTCACATTTGATATCTTCTTCCAACCGAGGATAAGAAGGTGTATTAGAAAAAGTTGTGTTCCAATATAATTTCCCTTTCTGTAAATCCATTTAAAGTGCACCGTCCTAAATAAAATAGTTATATCCCCATCTGTATCTCCAAATCATTCTTAATATATACTTCTTATCAAATTTATTTTTGCTACCATTAGATTATTAGTGCAATATTTTGTTCACCCATATTTGGTATTAAACTAAGCTTATAAAAAGTTAATAGTATATATATTATTTATTTTCATTTAGAAATTTAAGAACTCGTTTAAAAGCTTCTTGACCTGCTGGAGTGTTCATTTTAAATTGAAATTCATGCGCCAACTCGCCAGAGATATTTTTATCAAAGAAAAGTGTATCTACAGGTACTCCTTTATTTTGTAAAGTAGAAGCTAATGCTTTACCTTGATCTTCAAATGATGCAGTATTTCCATCTGTGATGAACGTTGGTGGGTAATCTTTTGTAACGTGTTTATAGATAGAGGCGATTTCCATTTCAGGTAATGTTTCAAACTTCTTTTTCCCAAAGTAAGCCCAGCCAGTAGTACGCATAAAGTCTTGCACTTCTTTGGATGTTTCCATTTTAGCTAATGCAGGCATATTATACGGGCCGCAAAATAGCAATATACCTTTAATTGTAGAAGGAGCAACAATAGCGTCAATTCCGGTTAATTTCGCATAATCTGGAGATGTTTGAATAGTAACGAATTGTCCAGATATTTGCGCTCCAGCAGAATCTCCTGCAAAATACAAATCATCTAGTTTTACATTATATTTCTTTGCATTTTCTTTTATATATTCGTAAGCCTCACCAAGTTGTAGTACTGGTGTAGGATACTTTCTTTTAGGAGCAAGAGCATAATTTATATTTATTACTGTATAACCACGAGCAGCTAATTCTACTGCATAACCAGTAATGTCTGATTTATCTCCACCTACAAATCCACCCCCGTGTACCCAAAAAATAACAGATGTTTTTTCCGTAAGATTTTTGGGATAAATAATGTCTAATGTACCATCAGGAAATTTAGAATTATAATTAATATCTTTAACAATTCGTGTCTCTTTTAGAGCGTTTTTATAATTGTTAGATTGAACAAACATTCCACCTTCAAATGCTTTTTTTATGAGAAACGCTTTCGGAATAGGTGAAACATTCCAAAAAACAACTCCAGCAATAATCAATCCGAAAACAATACAAATAGTTAGTAGCATTCTTTTTTTCCATATCATTTTAGGTTTTAACTGTTTTATTCCCATAATTAAAGAAGCTCCATTCTTTTTAATAATAATCTTGAAATAAATCACAACATAAATTTTTATTTTCCGCCTGCTAATCCGTCCTTAAAATTTCATGCAAAAGGTTATATATTTTTATTATGTACATATTAGATATCTCCTATAAAACACATTAAAAATTCAAACAAAAAGAGCAAAAGATCCCCATTTATAGAAGATTTCTTTTGCTCTTTGTAAAGGACACAAGTCCAAATAAAAGTTGCTTATCTATCGATAACTTACACATAAGAATGCATTTTTTTCGCTACTTTATTAGCAGAAACTTTAACAACCGTTTCTTTTCCACCAGTTTTATCAATCATAAAACCGCGAACTTTAATATCAGAAGGCACTAATGGATGATTACGAATCATATCTATACTCTTTTCAATATTTTCACTAACATTTTCTTGTCCACTTAGCCATGCATTCAGGCTACCACTTGAAAATTCAGGCATGCAATTTTTAAAAAGATAGTCTAATTCTATATTATCTTTTATGAAATCATTTTGAATTTGTAGATTAACTACATTAGTTTCTTTATCCTCTATTCCAACAACAAAAATTTCTTCCACATTTTCTTCATAAATACCAATAATAACAGATCTCATTATATCTCCATAAGGATGTACAATTACAGAATCATAGCTGTGTATAGTCAATATGTTTTCTTGTTGAATGTTAGTTACTTGTTGGATAATCGGCTCTATTCCGTGTTCAATGTCTGTTAATACTAATACTTTTGTATTCTTTGAATTCATATGGAGCACTCCTTCTTCATTATTGTATTTATGGAACTTTTAAACTAGTAACGATAGTTGATTATTCATGACATGATTGTTACCAATTTTTCCATTGTCCTTCTGGATCAACACTTGCCAGTCTAACCCATCCATTTTGAACTTTTTCTCGAAATGTGAAATCATTATTTAGCAAACGCTCTATATATTCAATAGGCGCTTGAATTACAATTAGTAAACGAAGTGGTGAATGATACGTCTCACTATCTGACTGCATAACGGATTGCCAAGGTAAACCTGGCAACAAGTCACTTGCATTTCCTTGCATAACACCGAGACCTGCCGTAACAGTTTGGGTTGTTTTGTTTCCACTACCATAATAATGAGGAGCCACAGTTGAAGCGTAATATTGTAAATTTATCCACTGAGCTACTGTTCCTGGTCCTGCAATGATGTTAGCTAATATATCCCCACTTTCATCCTGTTTCCAATCATAATTATGAAGGAAAGCCCTACCTTCTAAGTCACAATCCTGAGTTAATTCACGCTGTCCGATAATAAAAGATGCATTACGGGCTAATCCCCATTCCGGACGTATTTCACTCCAATCTTCTGCAAATCGATGTGCCTCTTTACTCGCATTTTTTATTTTCGTTTTAAAATTAGGTAATTGCATTAAACGCTCTCTATTTGCATGTTGGCTCACATTTGGCATAATTGATTCAATACAATCAAATGCTTCTTGCGCAGTTTCCGAAAGTTCTGGGACGTAAATCCATTCCAATTCATCCACGGTTGTTTTATGTTCAGCTGCTGCAAAAATGGTGTCCTCAGGAATTTTAATACCTTCAGCAGCCAATGCCTCTCTTACTTCTGGAAGATTACATAAAGTAGCAAAAACTTTTGCATTGAATCCTCCTGCTGCTCCGCCACAAGCACCACACTCAAGCGCTGCAGCATAAGGGTTGTTCGTACTTTGACTACTATGTCCGCACATTACAACTAAAGGCGCAAATTTTTCTGTCAATCCCACCATTTTTAAAGCTTGACGCACATAATTCACTTTTTCTTCTTTCGTAAAACCGATAGGTATTTCACATTTTGTATCATGAACATGATTAAGTGAGAATGTTGTATCAGGTTTTTGTAACATCGTTTTACGGAGGTTACGAATGAAACTACCTACTCTTCTTGGCACAAAACTTCTTGTCATCATTTGTAGACCAAGTAAAGGGCCACTTACCTCAGGTAATAGCATACTTGTAAGTACATTTTGTTTCATCGTTTTAAACGTATAACTTACTGAGCTGTCTATCTTCTTGCGTTGCTCATAAGATTTAAATTCATTTTCATCCGTGAGCTCTTTTATTTGATGTTTCGGTTTTAATATAACTGGCAAAGAAGGATGACTGTCATTACTACCTAGTTCACTAGTCGCAATTGGTAACCCGAAGAAACCAGCTATTCCAAACGTTTCGAACGGACCTAATTTTTCTAGATGGCGACGAAATGGTTCTGAACGGACATCAATACAAAATGCTAATTGAGCTAATACACGTTTTTTATCATTAGTTGCACGTTGCTTAGAAACAATCTTTTCCCTTAATTGCTCTGCATGCGTCTGTTCCCAAGCTTCCAGCCAAAGTTTCCTGCGAATATTTTCATCAAAACGATAAGCAAATGCTAATAATTCGCTTTGTTCAGCTGCAGACATTTGTGACCATTCCAGGGTTGAAATATTCCCCCAGTAGATCCAAGAAGCTATAAGTGGGACAATCGCAACTTTTTTCTCAGCCTTTTGATTTTTTATAGGTAAATAAGGTTTTACAAGGGCCAGCTCCATAGAAATTCGAACGGCTAAATATTCTATAACGAGTTCCTGCTCCTGAGTTGATTGTTGGGAACGCCATAGTATCATTCCTGCCCACCCAGGCAAAGCAAGCAAGTGCCCTTCAAGGTATGCTTGCATGTTAGATTCAGAAATTCCTAGTTCAGATAACACTCTTGTTAAAGCTACCTCGGCATCCTGTGGCCAATCTTTTAAAACGCTACGCTCATTTTTACTGAGCGCTGGATCAAATTTAATAAGGTGATGCCATGCACGATACAAACCTTTCTCTCGATTTGGCATCGTCCAACTTGACCCGGAGTCATCCAAATATAATTTACACCATTTAATAATATGATAATTAAGAATATCAGATAGGTTTTCACCCTTTTGATTCTCTATACGTGAACTTACAGGTTGCATAGAAGAGCCTTTCATACTTCCTGTATTTATATAACTTAATTCCTCTGCCAGTTTATTTAATTCTGGCGATGATAATAAACTAGAAGGTAATTCCTCTAATTTTAAAGCTGCTTGACAAAACTGCTCCGCTTTCTTTCGCGGGATATGAAAAGATTGTGAATCAAGCCAACGAGACAAGCCACTTTGTAAAAATGATTCCTCAATCTCCCCTTTCGTCTTTGCCGAATGAATCATAGAAGCACTAGGATATATATCCACATTACGAATTTCTTTTAACCAATCTGCAACTTGTTCAAATGATTGTTTTTCAAGTCCCATCCAAGGGTGATGAGCTGCAAATGTAGCGATCGGCCAAAGTGGTGCAATCACTCGGCTAGCAGATTCAACTAAATCATTCATATTCTTTTCTTGTATTTCAATATTTGTATCTTTCTTCTTTAAAGTTTCTTTCGTTAAGATTGACTGTATGCTCATCACTGATTACCTCCCTTTGATACATAATGTTTAAGATAGCTTGGATGACTTTCTACTGACTTTTGTCTCGCTTCACCTACTCGAACGAACCAAAGATACATTACAGCAAACATTGTAGAGGATTGATTACGAGTAACGAGAGTACTAATAGCACTACCAAATAATAAGAGACATATAACAAAAATAACGGCTGAAGGTGAAGGTTGAACATTTTGATACATGTCAGTATGCAACCATTTATAAAGAGAATTATGAACGGTAAAGTAAATGAGAGAAAATCCAACTAAAATAAATAGACCAACAATTCGTCCCATTCTTCCCTCTCCAAAAACAACAAGCTGTTTCCATGAAAAGTATAATGACCACCCTAAAATGAATGCACTAACTAATTGATACCCTTCTCCAGAAGTCGTAAACCAAAAAGCAATCGCTATAAATAATCCGAAAACACGCCCGACCATAGTCCATAAATTAGACATCTTTTCATTAGACGGCTTCACTGCCCCAAAACGTTGCATTGAAGAACCAGCTTGCAAAAACAGTGTAGCTTTAAATAAACCATGTAAAATTAAATGAATAACAGCCGCCAAATAGGCTCCTAATGCGCATTGAATAAGCATAAACCCCATTTGTGCAATAGTTGATCCCACTAGCTGACGTTTATAATCAACTTGAACTAGACTAATTCCTGTTCCGATTAAGATAGAAATACTCGAGAAAATTAGTAAAATGATTTGTGCAATATCATCATGAAAAAGAGGTGAAAATCTAGTTAACATGATACCGCCAGCATTTACTAAACCCGCATGCATAATAGCAGAAACAGGAGTTGGAGCAACAGCTGACTCAATTAACCACCTTTGAAAAGGCCATTGTGCTGCTGGAATCATCACAGCTACTATAATTAATAAGTTAATTCCTGTTTTCTCCAACGTTCCAAATTGAGCTACATTTTCATTCGTTAAAACTGATGTTAACTGCCACTGTCCAGTGACTTGAAAAAGCCAAATGATAGCTGCTAGCAAGGCAATCCAGCTTATTGTAAATAAATAACTAGAAATTTTTGTTGCTTCACTAACTACTTTCCACCCTTTATTTAGCCCTATGAGTAAAACCAATCCTATAAGAGTTGCTCCCCAACAAATAATCATGAAACGAAGATCATTACTTAACCATGCGACTGAAGATACACCTGTAGTACATGTAAAAAGTGCAAAGTATTTTCGATATGAGCGATCTCCCAGTAAGTAACGTATAGAAAAACGTTGAATGATTAAACCAATTGTAAGAACAAAGAAAGCCATGAACCAAGCTAAAGTATCTAAATGCCAAGGACCTACAACGCTATCTCCATTGTGATTAACAAGTGCGAGTAAAGAAACCAATGAAGGCAATGCAGCGATACCAATATGGATATGAACAAAACGTAAAGGCATCCTTGCATGTAAAAACAATAATCCACTTAGCCAAGAAGCGCTAAGCGCCATAAAAAATAATGTTATCAGTGTTAATGAACTCAGCGAAATTAACATGTACAATACTCCCTTCTAAACGAAAATAACCTATAAAAATTCCTTTTAAGTAAGATAGTTTTTTAATTTCAATTTTCATTCACTCTTTTTAGTACATCGTTTTTTCCCATAAAAAAAACCGACAACTTCCATAATTCAATGATTTTATATCATCATTGAATTATGGAGATTGTCGGTTTCCCTTCAACTAACTTCAATAAAGTTTTTTGAAGAGCTCCCATTTTATAGAGGATAATAATGTATGTATTACTCCTGTTAAAAAGAAATGTATATTTCTGATCTCCTAGATTATGCAATCAATATATCAATTTATGTTATACGCTATCTTTTCATTAAGAAACTTTTTCATTTAGTCAATATTACATATTAAAAAAATGCTAAAGCCTTAATTATAGCAAACTGTTAAAATGAGCATCTATCAATTTTTTAAAACAATTATAAGATAAACCATATTAAGCAGTTTGTCAATTTATTTATCCGTTTTTTGAACGTTATTTCAATCAGAATTTATTATACCTTAATAACTTCAAATTTTTAATTATTAGCATGTTAATAAAGTTAAACAAATTGCAAAACTTGTAGGTTTCTTAATCCTCCCACTACATTTTTAGTTTATCTTCCACTAATCTTAAGATGTTTTTTATTTTTAAAACTTTTCCTCAAGATTATGAAGCAATTTAAAAATCATTACTCGTTCACCTGTACGGGAACTTATATCCGTATGAAAGCTTTTCACTTTCTCTCCAGTTAATTCTAGTATAATCTCTTTTAAATCTTCAATTCCAGATTCAACTAGCTCCGAACGATTTTTCTTTATCGTTAGCATACCGTCTTTTGTTTCGCAAACAGTATATTCAGCCGGCGTTAAAATACCTTGTAAATTTACGATAATCATATCCCGTAATATATCTGTCTTAACGGATATAGACCCGCGTCCTAGGTAGTCCTTTTCCCAGTGAGTAATTGCTTTACTTATCTCTGATTCAATAGAACCTTTTGAGTTTTTCATTTATGCATCCTCCTTAAATAAAATAAATTTACAATAACAATATAATAATCTGGATTGATTTTATTTTCAATTATTGAGAAGAATTTATTGGGATTGTTGTAAGGTATCCTTTCATATCATAGTGATTTTTTATATTACAATATAGATTTTTTGATCATTCCTAACAAGATACTCTTACCATAAAGGCTCTGTTGCATAGATTTCTAAAAAGGTCATTGTGGGGGAGTTGTATTTTCTTAGCTTGATAGCGATGGGACAGGACCCCTGTACGTTAAGAGATTAGGTTGTATATTTGAGGAGATGTACGAGACAGGTGTGAATTTAGGGTAATCTAATATTTTCCATTCAAATATGATAGAATAGAAGTATATCCAAAACGGAGGAATAACAAATGAACTCAAACACAAAACAGTTTATTTATGATATCCAGCAACGAAAGAACAATTATATAGAGAATGCTTTAATAGCAATACAACACCCTAAAAAAGAGCAATCTGAACAGGTCATTCAAAATATAGTAGAGAAGATGGATATGATGATTAGTCTAGTTACTACGTACATGAGGATTGAATCTGGATCTACGAAAGAATTAAAAGAACTTCAGAAAGAAATTATCCATGCTCAAGCATATATCCAAAAACGAAAATTTGAAGAAACACAGAGATAAAACCCTGTGTTTTTATTTGATGCTCTATGACGCTAATCTGTTATAAATCAAATTACATGTAATTTAATTATTGTTTTGGCATAATCCATACAATTTGTTGAATGCGTACAATATATGGCGCCGTATCTTCAATGAGCAAATGATCTGGTTTCACATCCTTTAATTTACCTCTTATATTGCCTCTTACAGTTTCAATAACCACATGTTTACCAATCACTGATTGTAATGTCTGATATACATAGGGATTAGGCACACTTACCATATGTTGTTCACTCAAGTCATTTCCTTTCGAATAACTCATTCTATAAGACTCCTTTCTAACTTGCATTCTTTCTACTAATATATGATATAAATCTTATAAATATGCTAGAAGGATAATTCATTATAGGAACGAAAATACCATTTTAATAGAGTACGGTTTCTATTTCTATGTTGCTAAAAAAATGATTTATATAAAGTTACTTTTACTAGTTAATAGGGATGCTAAAGGGATATTTTGAATATACATCTAGGTTGTTCGTTTCTGGATATGTATCATTTTAAATACGGCCTTTATTAGAATAGTGCTCATACTTTTTTTGAGATTCTTTCGTAATACGTGCGTTAAGTAAAATTGCTAACAATAAAAACACTCCATATTTTCCTCCTGTAGCTCCTATGATAATCACACTACTACAAACAAGTATAATTAATAGGATAAACGAAATTAAATAAATACGGTCATAATTCTTTGACATCTTTTCGTATTTTATGCGTTCTTTCCGTGCATTCATCTAAATTCCTCCTTTAAATTATCCATTTCACTCTCAAATAAATCTAGCCCTTAAGAAGGAAACAATCTATCGTTTTAAATAGTTAGTTTGTTTTTTATCAACTAATTTATATAACGTAAAAAGAAATCCTACCAATATTAAGCTCTCCACCATGATAATCCCGACCCTCTCCTTTCTTTTAATCCCAACAAATCAGATAAAAGTTATGTATATCCCATATTAGCTGCAACAAGCAAAAAGGATCCCCCTTCTCTTAAAGGCCGATCCTTTTCTCCTTGTATGCAACTATTTTTACCTATTCTTGATTAATTAGAATAATAGCTGGTCCATCTACACGAATTCCACCAACTTCGATTTTTTCATAAGACTCAACTGTAATAGAGATGATCCCTTCTCGCTTCTTTAATTCATTACTTAATTCTTTTGTTAACATTTTTTTCATGTGTGTACTCCTTCTTACTGCTTAATTTACTATTGGTATGTAAATAAAATTTAAATTGGTTTCCTGGTCTGGAAACCAATTTTTTGTAGTTGACCATATGGTGTTACCAGTTCGTTTATCAATTTTACGTAAAGAAGATAAACAATTACTATTCACCGTCTCAGTAGATATAAGGCACTCTTAAAGATAGTGGTGAGATTGATTGTTTTTTTCTTCTAGAAATAATGACTTAGATAGTATATTACCTAAAACAATGAAAGCCCTACCTCTCTTTCATCCTTACGGCTCCTTGTCCGTGCCAGTGTGAATCAGGATTGTAAAAATCAAGTGACTATTTAATCGAGTTATTTGATGAAACTTCAAACGTTCGTAAAAGAAATTTAAAAATAAAAATGGATTAGATTGAAGTAGTAACAAAAGAGGTGTCTACTCTAAAAGTGAGTTGAAGAAATTGAATATCTTTGAAATACTTTCCTTTTAATAATCAACGTATACCCAGAAAATTCAGGATATTTCCGAGGGATGTCATACAGTATTTATAATAAATCTCAACAGAAACTTTTTATTTGTTTTTCAGTGATTCCTTTAATTAATTCTAGCTCACTGACCAAAAATTTATATGCATCATCCAACAATTTTTTTTCGCTTGTATTCAGTGCTTTTTCCTTCTTTATACGGATTAAATCACGTATAACTTCAGCACCTTCTTGTATTTCACCCGTTTTTATTTTATCTGTGTTTACTTTATACCTTTGTTTCCAAGGCATTAATTCGCCTGATTCTCCATGCTGAAAAATGTGTATAATGCGCGTTAATGTAAGTATATCAATAACTGGGCGTATATTCGAACTCAATATTTTGCCCTTAGGAATCATGATTTGCATATTACTAAGGGACATTTTTATGACATAATAAAGTTGCTTTTTCCCTGAGAACTCTTTTTCTTCTATGGCTTCAATTATACCTGCTCCGTGCATTGGATAAACAATGTTATCGCCAATTTGAAACATATAACCCACCTCCATATGTGGTAACTTTCTCAAGCTTAACACATATGTTATTTTTTATCAAATATTTAATAATATCATGAGTTTATTTTTGGTGTCAATCACTTTTTTCTTCGGAAGTTAAATTAAGGAAAACAGCCGCAAAATAATAGAGAGCGTTCTAGATTTCAAATAAAAGAAAAGGGAATTCCCACGCGTATATTCTGAAATCTCTACTCATTAACGTAGATCAGTTTTTCCTTGAAAACGGCCAAATCGATCCCGTATTTTTTTCAATCTTAGATGATACTCCAAAATCTCAATTCTTGCTTTTTCTGCTAGAGGGGCAATTGGTCGTAAGTCTTTTAACCTCCAATACTCAACCACTACATCAAGTACTTGATCAAAATATTGTAGTGGCCCATAGTTTGCTTCTTTTGCAATCACAGCCATTCTATTTTCAAAATCAGGCATGACGGCACCTGGCATTTTAAAATTCCTAATCACATTGGCAATATGGTAGCAATAATTTGGTTCCAATTCTAAATGTGTTCGAATAACGTCTCGATAAAACGCATAATGAAGTGTTTCATCTTTTGCAAGACGGCGTAATAATGTAGCAAGATCTGGATCATGCTTACTTGCCACCTTAGCTACATTATTGTAAAACACCATTGTTGCAAGTTCTTGTAGTGTCGTATACGTCATGGCTTCGATTGGTGTATGAAAATCAGGCTCAAATCCACACTCAACGACTGATTTTCTTAATTCATGTATACGTTTAGGATTTACACTTCGAGTGAGTAGTAAATATGTCTCTAATAAATTCGAATGTTGATCCTCTTCTGAGGTCCAAGTATGAATAAAGTCTGTAATAACAGAAAGGGAACCTTTAAAAGTCGCAGATAAATACGTTGTAAACCATGGTAAATTCACTTCTGTTAATAAAGCTGTTTCAATGGCCGTAATTACACCAGAAGGGAGAGTAACTTGACTTTCATCCCAAGGAACTCTTTTAAAGTCCATTCCCTTATCCCATGGTAAAAACTCATGATAGCCCCAGTCTATCTTCTGCGCTCTTATTTTATGTTGTTCATACAGTTTTTTTAAACGTGGTTCTAATCGGAAATCTAAATCATTTGTTAGCATATAAGTGCCCCCTTTTCTTACCATGAATATTCAGCTTATTTTTATCTCTAAAAATTTTCTACAAATAAATATTACTTTCCTTTTTTTAAATCAAACATAACAAACTTGTAACAAAACTCTTTAAGAGTGCTATATTTTCATAGGATTTTTTTATCAAAAGAGGGACCGTTACATCTATTTTCTTTTTTATAAAATAGATATTGAGGCAAACAATATGTTAGTTAGTCAAAATAAAAACTAACCTCAGTAAATACAGAATAACATTCATGGATAAAGATACTCGTCATGTTGTAAATTTTGGTGAGTGTAAAAAGGTGCATGCCTATAAAGAATCGTTTTATAATAAAGATTGATAGTGTTTTATATACACTATCAACTTATTTAGACGTAAGATTATAATCCAATATATTAGATTAAGCGCTTGAAAAAAATATAGTTGATGAGATAGCCTTAAACGACAATTCCCAACAAGCTTAATGCACATTGGCTATGATGAGTTAGACCAAATTTTGTGAAACAGTATACAAAAAAAGGGAAGAGGCGATAAACATGCAGTCAACGGAAGCGCATATGAAGGAAAAACAGCGTAGAGAAAAAATAGAAATTATATTTAGTCACAGGGTAAAAGGGGAGAATTTTTTTCATGGTTCTTCCTATCAATGGAAAAACATTGTATATCAAAATTATAATAGGATACAACAAAAAGAGTTGGAAATTGAACAACTCATTTCGAAAATGGAAAAAGAAGGGATCCGTTTTACGCAGCACCGTTCACTCATACACTATCCCGTCATTGATTTCGTAAAATATATAGCTAAGATTTATAAGGAGGAGCCCCTCGAAATAAAATAATCATATTTATAAAAGGTTTATTTCCGGGGATTTTTTTAACTTAAAACCAGGGGTACCCCCCATTTCCATCAAGATAAAGTTTTTTAACACCCCCAAAACGAAATTTTTAGGTTTTATTGTGAAAAAAGCCTATTTATCGTTTTGGGGGTGACCTGTTTTCTTAGGTTGATGGGGTATCGCCATCAACCTAAGATTACCCAAAGATCTAATACTGGTCCTAAAGCCATGCCATTGCTTCTCCACGACGAGATCGTGGAATACATCAATCACAGCCTTTTCTATCGAACTTGTAGCAACTGCCCAGCTGATTCCATTGAGAATATGTAAAATCACTAAGCATATAGCCCCTGTTATCCAAGTATAAAAATACATTGTCTTTACAAATAATACTCAAACATTTTTGCAACCTTTTCTTTTATTTTTTCTTTTATAGATAATTGGTTGACGTCAGAGGATGTTACTTGCTTTGAATTTTGTAAGTCTGCATTAATCACTGGTTTTATTCTCGAAATATAGATAGGGTCATGAATATAACAGTTCATTTCTTCATTTAAATGAAACGAGCGTGAATCAAAATTCACGGTCCCAACCATCAATACTTTTTCATCAATCAAAAATACTTTACCGTGTAACACCCCATTTTTATAACCATATACTTCCATCCCCTGTTTTAATGCTTTTCGGATATATGGATATGCTGCTTCTTTAACTAATAGTGCATCCGAATGAGGTGAGAATAGAATTTTGACACGGACTCCCCTCTTTCTTGCATCTACTAATGCGTTCCAAATAGTTCTGTCTTTTGGTATAAAATAAGGTGTTAATATAATAATGGATTCTTTTGCTTGTTGAAACAGCATTTTATAATCTTGTCCAAGTTTTTCTCCACTATAATATGCAGTAAATCGTTGCGAGGTTGCTCCCTTTTCCTTTACCGCATTGTGTATCGGAATCGGTTTCTCTGAGTTTCTCTTCCAGTCTAATACAAATTGTTGTTCTAAATCTTGAACTCCTTCTCCTCGTATTTGAAGATGATAATCTCTCCAATAACCAAGTTTTTCTTTTTCCCCTAAATACTTCTTTCCGATGTTGAATCCGCCAATGTAACCAACCTTTCCATCAATAACTGAAATACGACGATGATTCCGATGATCCAAAGAAGAAAAAAGATAAGGGAAAGCAGGTTTATTGTAATATGTAAAATGAACTCCTTTTTTAACTAATAATTCTCTTTCCTTTTTCTTTAGTAAAATTCCACCTAACCTGTCCAAAGCATAGTATACTTCTACACCTTCTTGACTTTTTTTCCGTAATAACTCTAGAAACTGATGGCTTACTTTATCATCAGCAATAGAAAAAAAGTTAACATGCACGTAATGCTTTGCTTTCTCTATATCTGAGAATAGTTGATTGTTTAACTGTTTCCCATCTGTATACAAAGTAATATCACTTTGACGCATAGGGTATTGACTAGAATTCTGGCTAAACACCCCATTTTTTTCGGCTATCGTTCTGTCAATTTCACCCCAAACAAACAGAACTAAACATCCACCGATAAATAAAAAGAGGAATACTCGGAAAGTTCTTCCTATCTTTTTCAGCATATTTAATCTCCTTTATATATTATCGTTTTATTTCTGTTAGTTTTTGTTATTGGGACAAAACTATTCCATGCATCTATTAGCTAAAAAAAGCCTTCTTTGAATGATTAACTATAAAATTTCTCATTCGCATAACCCTAAAATTGGAATTCGTACGACGATAACAAAATAGGCACTCTATATTTTGAAGTACATTTACAAGGAGGAATACTACATGACAGTAAGTACTAAACTTAAACAAACTATCGCTGGATTAAAGAGTGCTCAAGCATGCCTAGAAGGATTTGTTCTTGATACTGATAACAAGCAAGCAAAACAATTATATAAAGGTGCAGCACAACAAACTCAAGAAATTATTGAATCTTTAAATCCTCGTCTTCAACAAATTGAACATGAAGAGCCTCAGTACAAGTAATAACATAATACCTTTCACATAGAATATCGTCCCCATGGAAGAGTGCCTAGCTTAAATAACGATTATCATAATGCTAATTACGATTAAAGGGTCTCACCATATTGCCATCAATTTAAGAATTCAAAATTACCCCAAAACGAAAAAATGAGTTCAACTCTCATGGACACCTATGAAAAGATAAAATTTTCGTTTTTGGGGCATTTCAAAATATTAGCTTGATTGGCATAGGGGTACCGCCACATACCCGTCAAGCTAAAGATGTATATTCCATGCACTTCCGTTCTTGATGCTCACATGCTTTATATTTTTATTTGTTTTTAAAGTTTGCTTTTGATTAAAAGGGAAAATACACGCTATAAAAATAAAACCCCAATTTCTCTATATTAAAATTGAGAAATTGGGGTTTAGTCACGTAATAATATTTTTTATTTAAAACAAGTAACTGATTAATAATCCTGCCGATAATAAAAAGCCAAAAATCGTATTTGTCATCGCTGTTGATTTCATTGCGATGCGCATATACCCAGGATCCTTTGCACCTTTTTGGAAACTTTGAATGGCAGAGATTGGCTTTCTCAAACCTAGGAACATAACTAATGCCCAAGGGCTTATATAACCCATCAATACAATCACAGCGATCCATAAATAAGCAATGAAAAAGGCTACAGCTAATGTTACTATTGCTTTTTCTCTCCCAAGGAGGATTACTAATGTCTTTCTCCCACCTTTAATATCTTCTTCGATATCTCGGATGTTATTCGACATGTTGATTGCACCGACTAAAATTCCAATTGGAATGGAAATTAATACACTTTCAATCGTTATCGTATTCGTTTGAATAAAGAAAGCAATGAGTACAAAACATGTCCCCATTAACAATCCAGAAACTAATTCTCCAAATGGAGTGTACGCAATTGGTAATGGACCACCTGTATATAAATAGCCAACCGCCATTCCAATTAAACCAATAACGACTAACCACCAGCTGCTATTCATACAAATATAAACTCCAATAATTGCTGCTACTACATACAATAAAAGTGCAACTGTTAACACATTTTTTGGCTTCAATCCATGACGGACAATTCCGCCACCAATTCCAACAGAATCAGCGGTATCTAATCCACGTTTGAAATCATAGTACTCATTAAATAAATTCGTCGCTATTTGCAATGCTAAACATGCAACCATCATCGCAATAAATAAAAGCCAATCGATTTTAGCAACATAAAGTGATGCCACCGTCCCTAAAATTACAGGAGAAAACGTCGCCGTTAACGTATGCGGGCGTGTCATCTTCCATATTAATTTAGCGGAACTAATTTCTTTTTCTGTCCCCATAACTCTGTTCAAGCTCCCTACATTTAAGTATAAATTACTAGCAGTATCTTTCTATCTGTTTTCTGCCACGCATCCATTATATCAAAAAATGAATTGGTAATAGAACTGTAATGCTCTTGCTTGCACGATAACTTTGCATCAAATCATCCAGTTGTAAATCTGCTTGACGTAACAATTCTTTAATACCAATTGGTATTGTCCGTGCTGCCCACTTATATACTTCTCTTCCATTTTGAACTATCTTCCCATGTGTTTTTAAAGGATTTCCAAACATGGTAGTAGATAAATTTTTACGATATACATGCATACCTCCTTCCCCATTTGTCCCAATATGGGTAGCTATAAAGCTAGACACTTCTTCATCTCTCTCTACTAAAACAGCTGCGGCTGCGGCTCCATCTCCAAATAAGATACATGTAGTTCGATCTGTATAGTCTGTAATCTTAGATAAGGTTTCTGTCGTTACAATTAAAATCTTGCGATGAAGACCAAATGTAATTAAACCATTCGCCAGATGTAATCCATATGTAAAACCAGCACAAGTCGCATTGAAATCAACAGCGCCTGTATGCTGAATATTAAAATGCTCTTGTATTTGGCAGGCTACACTTAGAAAAGTGTAGTCAGGCGTAGTTGTTGAAACGAGAATACAATCCACGTCGACAAGACTTTTATGATAACGTTCCACTAAGTTTTCAATAGCATTAAAAGCTAACGTGGAGGCATATTCGTTATCACCAACAATTCTTCTTTCCTTCATCCCAGTTCTTTGTACAATCCATGCATCATTTGTATCTACTAGTTTTTCTAAATCATCATTGGTCAGCTTTTTTTCAGGTACATAGGTACCAATAGCTGTAATTCGTGCTTTTGATTGCACACATTTATCCCCCCTTTACTATCTTTACACTTAGTTATACAATCAAATAATAGTACCAGGTTCTAAATTCTGTCGATATTCGAACATGAAATTTTAGGAAATTAAACTAACTAAAATATCTATCTATGGTATAAAGGAGAGAAATTCATGTTCAATATTCAACAAATTAAAGAAATTATTCCCCATCGTTACCCCCTTTTATTAAGTGATTGGATCATTGAAGTAGCAGAAGGAAAGCGTGCAGTTTGGCTCAAAAATATTGTGACTAATGAAGTATTTTTTACCGATTTTTTCTGATTATTCAGTTTTTATTAGCATCCTTATTGTAGATGCCCTTTTAACATGGATAAAAAAAGTAGGAGTTTATTGAAAAGTTTTCTGGAGAAGGACAATGCTAAAACCCTGCATTAATGGAGAAATAAAAGAAATTTAGAATAATTTAAAGGGAGAAGAGTGATGATTGATATTTTAAAGATTTTTGCGGCCTTAGCTTTGGGCTACCTTTTAGGCAGCCTTAATACAGCGGTGATTGTAGGGAGAATATACGGAAAGGACATAAGAAGCCATGGAAGCAAAAGCGCCGGGCTTACCAATACTCTGAGAGTACTTGGGAAATCTGCTGCGGTGTTTGTTCTTGCGGGAGATATATTAAAAGGGATAATTGCTTGTTATATAGGCTTGTTCCTTAGCGTTTACTTTTATTCGGGAGAGGCTAAAGATTGCGTAAGCCTTTTAGCGGCAGGCGCAGGGGCGGTTATAGGGCATAACTGGCCGATATATTTTGGGTTTAAAGGGGGCAAGGGAGCACTTACAGCAATGGCTGTGCTGTTTATGATTGACTGGGTTATGGCCCTTTTATGCCTTGGCTTTTTTGTGATAATAGTAGCTTTAACCCGTTATGTCTCTTTAGGTACAATATGTGCTACATTGCTTGTTGCGGTCATTTCATTTATTCCTGTTTTTGGGAACACCTTATATTTTTACATATTTGCATTCCTAATGGCGTTTATGGTTATTTTCAGGCATATGGAAAATATAAAAAGGCTGCTTTCAGGAACAGAAAATAAACTTATTTTTCTGCGGCATTGAGCATGTCGTCAAAATGGAAAAAAATCGGGGTTAGTTAACCGTCTAAGAGGTACGGCAACGATTCATCCCAAAAAAAGAAACGAACAAAAATGTTAGTTTCTTTTTTATGGTGTTTAATGCTCAAGAAAACTTATAACCGCATAAGTATATAGAACGACTAGAGCAAAGGCACATATTCCCATAATTATAATCGCTAGTGCGCTTTTCTCTTGTCTAAACCCTATAATTCCAAGAATAAATGCACTCAACATTGTTACCTTAAGCATTGTAGAAAGGTTGGGAATTGAATATCCACTCAACCAGGTAGAGAAACTTACAATTACAGAAAAAGAGAACAAAGTTAGAACAATAGATAATATATTAATGTGCTTCCCATACTTCAGTTGCATTTCGCTAGCCTCTTTTCATTAGTGAATAATAGGTAGGTGACTATATTTTCATTTTATTCTAAATTTTCTTTAAAATCCACAACAGAAAGAAGAGGTTGTCCCAAAAGTCGCTAAATAGTTACTTTTAGGCAACCTCTTTTCTTTATTTTTACTTTCCTCTAGTTTAGAGATACTTGTTTCTTTTTCAGGTAACGTATCAAGAAAATCCGTTGCTCAAATTCGAACAACGGACCTCCTTTATATGAACCAATGTAAAACATCCTCAGCAATCTCTTCTGGTCTATCCCAATGCATTAAATGCCCTGTATTTTTGTAAAGCTTAGTCGTAATATTAATACGCTTCTTAAATTCTGCTATCTGCAATTCTCTTATTTCTAAATAATTATTAGGAAGATCGCAATACAACAATAAAATATCGCTTTTAATTTTATGCGGTTTCAATGTTTTATACACCATATATTGAAACTTAATTACACCTCTAGCGGTATCGCCAGTAGCATGCCATTTCACTTTACTATCTTCTTCTCGCATTAAATCATAAACCGCACGTTCTATTAATGGTGACCACCTGCTGTAAGCCAGTTTTTCTGATTGGATGAATGCTTCTTTACTGTCAAAAATATATTCATCAAAATCTTTTTCGTAATGGGTGATTTCTTCTTCTAATGACCGCGGTGGACACTCTCCTTCTTTCGCATCTTTATATAGCTCTGCAAAATAATTTGCATTCATTTTACCATGATGATAACCACCATCTAACAAAACCATTTTATTCACTTTTTCTGTACATTCTGCTGCATAATGAAGCGCAACGCTTGCTCCCCATGAATGTGCTACTATATGAAATGTTTCTTTTCCTATTTGCTCAAGTAATGCTACTACCCAATTTGTTAAATGAGATGCACCGTAATCTTCATCCTTCCCGAAACTTGGTGTTTTCCCATGTCCAGGTAGATCAAACGATACAATATGAAATTTATCTTTTAAAAGTTCCGCTATTTCTATAAAACTTAATTTTGTACTTCCTAGACCATGAAAACAAATGATTTGAGGATTACTTTTATCTCCCCATTCACAAACACTTGCTTCATATTCGCCAAATTCCACAAAAAAGTGATTCATTTTTAATCTCCTCTAATTGTTAGAGATAAATTAGTTTGCATGCAAAATTGTTTTTTTATAATAAATAAATTCAACAAAATTATCCAAATCCCTTTTTCGTAAATGATCTTTATAGACTACGAAAGTTAGAAAGTACTAAGCGCTTATCATTTCAGTTAATGGTTAGACTACATCTTCACGCCTATGAAATGAATATAGTTTAATAGTTGTACTATACGTTTATCATATGTGTGATTTCTCAAAGTTCTATCCAGTCCATTTTTTGCTATTTGTTTTCTTTCTTGTACATGTTCCAAATAATACTCTGCTTTTTGCATAAACTCCGCTTCACTATTAAACGTTTCTATTTCAACGCCTGGTATGTAATGCTTTGCTACATCTGGTCGTATATCAGTTAATTGAAAAGAACCTACAGCATTAATTTCAAACGTCCTATTATTTACTGAATACGCTTGAATATTTGCAGCATTACAATTCAATTCCTTATCATTTGGTGAACGGTGTAAATTTATATTGATTGTAGTTGATACGTAAAATTGTAATGCATCTTCATACTTCGCAAGTGGCAATAGTTGTATTTTATCCTTTAGCCTCTCATAATTCTTTAACTTCTCCCAACCGAATCCCACAATTTTTGTATTTTTTTCTGCTAAATACTCTGAAATAGAATCAACAAAGTTAATTCTATTTTCAAAAGCTGTGCCTATAAAACTAAGATCATACTTATATGTATCTTCTTTAAGAGAAGGTTTAAATACCTCTTGATTCGCTGCTAACGGGAGATGAAATACATTGTTACATCCTATCGCCCTATAAAACTTGATACAATTTAATTCTTGCGTAAATATGTAATCATAATACGGCACAAGATGTTGTGTTACATCCGTATAATACGGATCATCTGTCAGCCAAAGTCCAGTAGTAAAACCAGCACTCTTTAGTACTGGCATGACACTAATAATCCCCTCGTTTAAACCACCGAGTACCAAAATAAAATCCGGTTTCATTTTTAATGCGGTTTCTATCGCTCGTTCCGGGTTTACCATAATTGTATTACTGTTTACCTTTTGTAAACTATTCAAAATTGCTTCTTCGATCATTGGATAATAAAAAGGAATGCCTGATTGAATAAATAAAATTTTCTTAGGCGTATTGTCTTTCATGTCATCTCCCCTATTTCTACATAATCAAAGTGCACGAAAATTAGCAGTCTTTATTTTTCATAACATCTTCTTTTACATGTATAAGCACCGTTTATGTCCATTATGTTGCACTTCCCCTCATTTTACAGGCTAACGAGATTTTGGAAGCTGTCACGAAAGGAATAAAATTAGGTTATATTCAGCCCAATTATTAAACATAGAAAATGAATACGTAAAAAAAGAGCCTGCTCGTATGAGTTGGCTCTTTCTCTTTTACAATATCTAATACACTCTACAGCAAAAAACATGGTTAAGATCAAATTATTTCCAAACAATACCTCGCCGCTCATATTCCATTCTATACTCAACAGCAGCTGCAATTTTAGGACTTGCGAACTTTTCCGTAATCCAAAGAGCTAAATCAATTCCTGAAGTAACTCCTCTTGCAGTAATAACATCACCTTGATCCACAATTCTGTAAGGAAGAAGTTCTGCCCCATATGTACGAATTTCACTCTGCGCCAAATGATGCATTGTTGCCTTTTTATTATTCAATATACCGGATGCAGCTAGTAACATACCTCCAGTACACACTCCCGCAACAATCGTTCCTTCGTTGTACATCTCTCTAATCATTTTAGTCAAAGTACCAAGCTCAGCTTCCTTTCGCGCTCCATGTTCAGCTTTATGATTCCAACCACCACCAGGTACAATTAACAAATCTGGGCGATTATCCATTCGTAAAAAATCATGCAGATTCACCGTCACTCCAAATGAAGTAGTAACTTCTTGTTTCGGTTCACTTGATACGAGTTCAACCGTAAATGGAGCCCCTTCTTCTATTGCTCTTTTCAGTACTTCAAAAGGTGCAAAGGAGACAAGTTCTCCAAAACCGTCAAACAATACAATTTGTATTTTCATTTTTTGAACACCTCATATGATTTCTTTTTCGCATCCAAAATTAGAATAATAAATGTTATCTACCAATTAACAATGACGACAGTCTTTCTCCTCTTCCTTTATAAACTCTCAAATGTTCTACTAATGCAATCTCATCACCTAATAGACCTATCGTCTTTTTAACGAAATTCCAATTTAGACTACCTGATAACCATAGCAATGAAGAAAGTCTTTTATATTCATTTGAAGTTAAAATGTTATTAGCTCCATAACCTTCTAAAAATGCTCTAGCAATTTTAGAACATACTACATGTGACTCTATTCCTTCCGTTCGAGAATACCACTTTAATAAAAAGGCTAAACCCTCAATACGATCAACATATCCAATCGATTCAAAATCTACAATCCCTTTTACACATTGATTGGAGTTCCATATGACATTTAAAGGATTTAAATCAGTTTGTACAATAAACTCCAAATCACTCGTATGTGCACATTCTATATGATACTTAGCTAAATCCATATATCTCTGCAATTGCTTGCATGTACCACCTTTATTTTCTAACAGCTTTATAAACTCACCATATCCATCTAAATGAGATTTCTTTTGAAAAGTTGGGCTTTGAAATGTACTAGAAATATCATGTATCTTTCTTGCTTCCTTTCCAAAGACTTCTGCTATCGTTTCTGTACAATGAGTAATATGTTCCCCTTCCATCCAAGTAGACAATACAAACCGGTACTGTTCCTCATTCCAAGTGAGTAATGAAAAGCAATCCCCCGCCATATTCTCCTGAATCTGCATAAACGGAATTCCATGCTCTCGTAAATAATACGTAAACCGTACTTGCTCTTTCAATTGTTCATTTGATAACGTTCCAAAGGCTGGATTGATTGTTCGATCGCTATTTATAAACCGCGCGGAATACCGATTCCCATTTACAATGATTTTATAGTGTAGATCTGTATGCCAACTGTTTTTATGTAGTTCTTCTTCCACTATTAGTGAATGAATTTCTTTAAAGTAGTTTATTAATATGTCTTTTATTATTTGTTTCATCCTATTCTCCTTACATACAAAAATTCATTTTTGTACTTCCTAATAAAGACCTTTTAAAGTGAGAATTTTTAAGATACACCTAATGTATTCAAATAGAGAATCCTATCCTACTGTGAGTAATAATACAGTAGGATAATTTTGCCGCCAAAATTACAGTAGCCTTCTATCTATGTAGATGAAAGAAGGCTACTAAATCTTTTTAAAAATCTAGTTATTTCATAGTGAATGTATTATTGATTAAATAATACATTTGTTTAATACGAGTACTAAATAAGAAAAATTAACCGTCATAATGCAATTAACAAATTGAGGATTTTCATTTAAACTTTATAAAACTCAAATGTATTTTTTTCTAAACATATTGTTCCATCAGAAGTTTTGATAATTATATCAAAACGCTGACTATACGAATGCATAAATACTTCATATTGAATCCGGCGTTCTTCATGAGACTGCCTTAAATAATTTATATCGGCTCCCCTTTCAGCTATATCCCGGCTTGATCTTCTCATTAGTTCCGTTTCGCCATCTGTATAAAAATAAATTTTCAAATCAAATAAATCAGGATTAATAAATGCGGCGCTCATTCCTTCCACAATCGTTACTTTATTTTCCGAAGAAATCAACTTACTTTTCATATAATGCGTATCTATCGTATAAAAATCTAGCCCAGCTCTAACCATATGAATATCTCTTTCTAAAGCTGCCAAATGATGCGCCGCTGGATGACAAGCTGTCATTTTATAACGATGATTTTCATTTTGATATGTATAGTGAATCACTGCATGCTTGCGGATATCCGAACTAACAATGTAAGGATCTGTATTAATATAATTTACTTCATTTTGATTTAGTAGCTTTACGAGTCTATTAGTAAACGTCGTTTTTCCAGCTGCACCATGTCCTGAAATACCGATAACAATTTGTTCATCTCTCATCTTTAACCAATTTATGATTTCTTGTAACAACTTATCCATCATTCTCCCCCTTGCGTTAATATACTACCCTTTATTTTAATATCCAAAAATCCCTTTATTTAATTATACATAAAAAAGAAAAGATAGTGTGATTATTCATCATACCATCTCTAATTCTAAACAACTTTATGATCTTTTAAATGACTTTATTATTTGTGAACACCTACATGATTAAATACATTTCTAACTTTATCAATCCAATAGAATATCCTCTATTTTTCGGTAATTTATGCGAACCAATGCAGTCATGACTAATAAAAAAGAGCCAACCTCCTATACGTTAGAAGATTGGCTCTTTCCTTTCTTTACTCCCCTGTATCAGAAAATCGCTTTATACGTTCTCCAATTTCATCGCGAACACGTTGAAATTCAGACCACTCTTTTCCTGCTGGATCATCGAATCCCCAGTGAACACGATTTACGTGCGGAGGTGTCGACGGACAAACAGAATCTGCATGACTACAAAGGGTAACGACTAAGTCAGCGTTATTTAAAATGTTTGCATCAATTATATCCGATGTTTGGTTTGTTATGTCGATATTTACTTCTTTCATCGCTTTAATAGCATTTGGATTTACTCCGTGTGCTTCAATACCTGCAGAATATACATTCCACTTATCCCCTACATATTGTTTGCCCCACGCTTCTGCCATTTGGCTTCGGCATGAATTTCCTGTGCATAAGAAATAGATTGTCTTTTTGTTTTCCATGTTGTTTTCCGCCTTTGTTTTTAAATTTAGACTGGCTGATCACTAAAATATTTTCGCTTAAACCAAAAAGCGACGTTTACAAGCGCAATCATTACAGGTACTTCCACTAACGGCCCAATAACAGCTGCAAATGCTGCGCCCGAATGAATACCAAACACACCAACTGCTACAGCAATTGCTAACTCAAAGTTATTACTACCTGCTGTAAATGCTAACGTTGTAGTCACCGAATAGTTTGCACCAATTTTTTTTCCCATAAAGAAAGAAACAAAAAACATTACAATAAAATAAATGAGTAATGGAATTGCTATTCTTACTACATCTAATGGTACGCTAACAATCATTTCCCCTTTTAAAGAGAACATAACGATGATTGTAAATAGTAATGCAAGTAATGTAAGTGGACTAATCTTTGGTATAAGCACCTTTTCATACCACTGTCTTCCTTTTAACTTAACGAGTACAAATCGTGTCAACATACCTGCTATAAAAGGAATTCCCAAATAGATAAATACTGATTTCGCTACTTCTCCCATTGTAATATCGACAATAGCCCCTTCAATCCCTAACCATTCTGGAATGACTGTTACAAACACGTATGCATAAACGGAGAAGAATAACATTTGGAATACTGAGTTAAAAGCCACTAAACCTGCCGCATACTCTTTATCCCCATCTGCAAGGTCGTTCCAAACAATTACCATTGCAATACAGCGCGCTAAACCAATCATAATGAGTCCGACCATGTATTCTGGCTTATCAGGAAGAAAAATAATTGCTAAAACAAACATAAGTACAGGTCCAATAATCCAGTTTTGTACTAAAGATAAAACCAATACTTTTACATCTTTAAATACTCGGCCCATTTCCTCGTAACGAACTTTTGCTAATGGTGGATACATCATGACAATTAAACCAACAGCAAGCGGGATAGACGTTGTTCCAACTTGTAATGTATTTAGTCCGTCTACTACACTAGGAAACACAAACCCTAAACCAATCCCAACAGCCATAGCTAGAAAAATCCATAGTGTTAAATATCGATTTAGAAAAGATAAACGTTTCATTTTATTTTCCATCTCCTATTAACAACAAGAATTTTTTTCTACTACGTTAGAAGTCGTGCAACATGATGCCTCTTCTATTTTATGAACATCACTATGTGCTTTCGTATAAAAGAATTCCCACTCGTTCCCATCAGGATCTGTTACCCAAAACTTATCTTGAACCGCATAGCAACAAGTTGTATCCATCTCATCACGCGCAAAGAAACCTTCTTTTTCTAATCTTTCTTTATGTAACGTAATTTCTTCAGCTGTATCCACTTGGAAACCGAAATGATTTACCTGATTTCCGTTCACTTCATCTCGTACGTTCAGCGTGAAATTAAGTCCTGGCGTCTCTAATAAAAATTTTGCATAATCCACTTTTACCTTAACTGGTGACACACCAAATACCTTTTCGTAAAATTCAATAGACTTCTCTAAATCCGTAACATTTATACCAATGTGAACATATCTCATAGCTTATTCCTCCTCTTTACATGTTATTAATCAATTTTTTTTGATCAATAGTACAAAATTTTAACAACAGCTACCTTTTCCTGTTTTTCTAAAGATACAGCACAATTCTTCTGATAATAAATTATTTACTTCCGCATCATTTAAATCATAATAACTCCACGTACCTTTTGTTTCTTTTACAATTAAACCTGCATCTAATAAAATCTTTAAATGATAGGATAACTTAGATTGCGTCATTTCAAAAATCTCTGTTAAATCACATACACAAGTCTGGCCTCGCTGGCAAAGTTCATACATAATTTCTAAACGCTTCTGATCCGCTAATGCTTTGAATTTTTTCTCATAGAGCTGAAAATCTTGTGCCACTGTAGTTCCCTCTCCCTTCATCAACTTTTTTTGATATTTATAGTATATACGCAGATGAGTTCTATATGCAACTACTTCATCAAGTTTTTTTGATTTATTTGAAAAACTTCCTCGCATCCTATCTTTGTTACAATATGTCCGGGGAATGGAGTCTCTATAACTGTTTTAAATTTTAATTTGACCATTTTAGAGTAGCGCCCCATCACCATCAAGCTAAGAAAAACAAATACCCCCAAATGAAAAAAATCGATATAACGCTTCGGCAAATAAAGATAACTCTTGTTTTTGGTGCATATTCATAAAAAGCACGTCACCCTTTCTCATTAACATAAGAGAATAGTAATGTGCTTTTAATTTCAAAAATAGACTAAATCCTTAAGTTGATGGTTGTGGGGCGGGACCCCAATAAGAACGGTATCTAAGGTTGTATGAGAGGTGTTAGTTCCATTCCAAAGGCCTCACCCGACGATTAACTCAAGTACCGATTTCGGATGACCCCCATGTGATGAAGTTCGTGTCCTGCGATACCGTACGCGAGGGCGCGCACCGTAATGCTTAGTTCGTTGGCTGTGCCCTTGCGGGTCCACGCCTCCGCCGGTAGCCCGCGCAGCAATGTGATCGTTGATTGCCGTACGGCCCGGTAGTCTTCGGCCAATTGCTCGGTTGTCCAGCTTCCAAAAGGAGGCATGAACAATTCCTGATCGAAACCAGTCAGAGGCGTCTGGTCCCCTCTTGCGAACCGGAGCAGGCGGTAGGTCATGACACGTTCCGCATCTGCAATGTGGCCCACAACTTCTTTCAGCGTCCATTTTCCTTCCGCATACCGATATGTGGCCTGGCTTTCGGTCAACGATGCCAGGAGCTCGGTCATTTGCTTTTCCTGGGCGAACAGAATATCGATGATGTTACCGTCCGGCACCAAACGGATATATTCGCCAGAGTTCCCGGCGTATTCTTCTTCTGACGGTCTTTGATTCATGCGTAGTCACCTCTTTATGTACATATAGAAAATTATAGCGCTCGTCTATGTCTAATAAATTCGCGAAATGATAGAACTTCCCTTCTAATAATTGAGGAGAAGCAACTATTTAGTTGGTCGGTCGCCACACTATCCTGATTCGTTAGCACAATAAAAATTATCTGTTATACAATATTTCGAAGTTATTAATATATAAAGGTAACACCTTCTTTTTTTAATTTAAAGATGAATTTTCAATTATATTTTGAAATGAACCGGAGTAAAACACACTAGTCTAACTACTTTTTATACAAAAAAGAATAGCGAAGATCCCTAGAATCTCTGCTAAATCAATGATGTATAAAATCTTATATAAGTGATAGATAGACATAGAGACAAAAAATTTAGTAAAAACAAGGATTCTATGAAAAACTTGCTACCGATAATAGGACGTTATGTTAACCTCACATGTATAGAATATACAATAAAAACACGATACATCACTTTTTATAAATGGTATAATAAGGAAAAAGAGAGGTGAAAAACTAATGGACGACTCTATGTTTGCGTTTCGAGTTGTTTTCAATGCACTAACATCATTCTTTTCCAACGGGGTCTGGGTCGTTTTGTTCTTCTTCTTGTTAAATAAAACGTATGAAAACAAAACTTTCAAAACAGCATCGAGTATTATTACTGTTGTTGTCTTAGTATTTTATTTGTTTTATTGCATTCGGAATAGCATGTAATGCCTTTCTTTGAATAAGGTAGGGAAATCCCCCAGTATCCAAGACTAAATTTTACCCATACATCATTTTTTGGATCTAGCTCTTGAAGATAAAAACTATTTAATTTTCAAGGAACAGTTATTAACTTAAAACTTATTATACGAGGAGGGTGTATCATGAAAAAAATATGCTTTGTATTAATTGTCGACGCTGGTATAAATTATGGTTCAATATTTTCTCTACCATTTTTAAGGAATCAGGATGATTTGAAGGAATATTTTTCTAAGTATTATGATGTTTCAATTAATTATATTAGGGATAAAAACTCAGTTGACTATTTGGTAGTTCCCAAACCGTGTCCACCTTTTGATAATGAAAATAATCTTCCAATAATTGAAGTACCAGCAATCTTATTTATGGAAAAGGATTTTGAAAAAATAAAGACTTATATAGACAATTATTTTTCTAATAACTCATAAAGAAAATAAAAGTACAGTAAAAAGAAGTCCGATAAAAAACGAGTGGCGTAGAATATTTCTATTAATCATTCGTTTTTTATTATATTTACATATATTTTTTAAAAGAGGATTATAGACGTTCTGAAAAAGATTAATTATAACAAGAACAGTGTTCGTACCCCAATAAGAGGGGTTTACTTTACTTCCAATAACGAGAATTATGGTGCGA
>NZ_BPLI01000122.1:0-322 GCF_019656175.1 Bacillus sp. BML-BC051 | reverse complement strand
AGACAAGTTCTTTGAAAACTGAACGAAACAAACAACGTGAAACGTCAATTTTTATTTTTAGATGCTAGACAAACTAACTTTATTGGAGAGTTTGATCCTGGCTCAGGATGAACGCTGGCGGCGTGCCTAATACATGCAAGTCGAGCGAATGGATTGAGAGCTTGCTCTCAAGAAGTTAGCGGCGGACGGGTGAGTAACACGTGGGTAACCTGCCCATAAGACTGGGATAACTCCGGGAAACCGGGGCTAATACCGGATCCTCTTTTAAACTGCGTGGCTCGATGAATTGGAAGGCGGCTTCGGCTGTCACGTATGGATGGAC
>NZ_BPLI01000121.1:0-11102 GCF_019656175.1 Bacillus sp. BML-BC051 | reverse complement strand
AGAATTATCTCTTTGTTGAAGTTTAATGTTTAAAACCCCATAAGATTCTTTACATGTTTAGCGTTCTGTTTAGATGTTAATTTTTCAAGTAATAAAAATGCAACATCAAAAGCTGTACCTGGATTTGAAGATGTAATAATATTTCCATCTTGAACAATTAAATCATTTTGTACTTTTGCACCGAAATTCTTTAACTGCTCTTTTCGTTTACTCGTTGGATGACTGTATGTGGTAGCTTTTTTATCTATAAGAATTCCACTTTTACCAAGCGCTAATGATGCAACACAAATACTTGCAATAGGCTTCTGTTTGGCATGAAAATGTTGAATAACATGTAAGAATTCTTTACTGTATGCATCCCGATAAAAGCCAGATTCTTCAAACCCTCCTGGAATAGCTAGTGCATCAAACTCATTCAATTGAATATTATCAATCGTTTTTTCGGGTATGACAGTAAAATTCCAAGTACAGGTTAATTTATCCCGAAGACCAACTGTTATGACCTCGGTCGATCCATCACCTTCCCACGTATTCCAACCTAGTACGTCAGTAAATACACTAGCTTCTACTGCTTCAAATCCGTCAGCTAATAATAATAAAATCTTTTTCATATCGTAAATCGCCTCCTAATATCCTTATTTTATATAAATATAAAAAGCTGATGAATAAGTTAAATAAGGATTTTTGGTTGTTTGTCTTTATTATATAAAGGATTTAGGTTATTCTATTTTATAAAAAAAGGTTGGGTAGTTTATGGATCAAATTGATAAAAAAATCGTGGGGTTATTACAGTCAAATGCAAAAATTTCAATGAAGGATTTAGCTGAAGCAGTTCATTTATCTTCTCCGTCAGTAATTGAGCGAGTAAGGAAGTTAGAGGAGCAACAAATTATTGAAGGTTACCATGCACATGTTTCTCTAAAAAAAATTAATCGTCCAATTTCGGCACTTATATTGTTTAAATCAACGAATTGTAAATCATTATCTAACTTTTGCTATAATCATCCAGATGTAATTGAGTGTTACAGAGTAGCAGGGGAAATTAGCTATATTGTCAAATTAGCAACTTATTCTGTAGAAAGTTTAGAAAAGTTTATTGATGATTCGATGCAATATGGTACGCCATCAACAAATATCGTGTTATCTTCACATGAAAAAAAGATAATTGATCCCTTTATTAGTGAAGAATAAAAATACTGGCCTAATTAATTAACCATTGCTTACTTAATAAGCTTTTAAAAATAGCCCTTATTTTTCGGACTTGTATAAAAAATAAGGGTCTTTAATCAGTTTTCTTAGCCTGATGCCTAAGTTACGTAACACTTAAATCGCTTTCCAACTCCTTTTCATGCAAATGAGTAGAACGTAAAGAAGGACTCTGTATGTGTTCTTAATGAAAAAAAAGAGTGTGTTGCGTAACGAATATAAAGCAAATTTATTGCGGGGAAAATCTAAATTTAGTATGTAAGTGAAATGGAATGAGGGGATTTATTTTTTTGAATGAAAAAAATTTTCTTTTTAAAACTTGATTAAAGAAAAAATATTTTATATACTAATTCATGTAAACGGTTTACTAGATCGTATTTTGCTAGAAACGAAGGGAAGATTCGCATGGAAACAAGGGGGAGAGTTATCGGGATTGATATCGGTACCACAAGTACAAAAACGGTTGTGTTCACAGAAAAAGGAAAAGTCGTTGCATCACATGCAGTTGATTATCCAATTATTCAACCGAAAGTCGGGTGGGCTGAGCAAGATCCTGATGTAATATGTGCTGCTGTATATAAAACTGTAAGCGTTGCCATCGAAAAAGGTAACGTGTTACCAGAAGATATTTCTTCAATCGGTATTAGTACAGCGATGCACGCATTAATTGCAGTAGATGAAAATGGTGTGCCATTAACGCGTTCTATCATTTGGGCAGATAATCGAAGTACGAAGCAATCAGAAAAATTATTACAACATATGAATGGGCATGACATTTATAGACGAACGGGTACACCAATTCATCCGATGTCGCCGCTTTGTAAATTATTGTGGATGAAAGAGGAAGAGCCAGAATTATACGCGAGTGCTTATAAATTTATTTCCATTAAAGAGTATGTTTTGTATCAATTATTCTCACGTTACGTAGTGGATTATTCGATAGCATCTGCTACTGGGTTATTTAATTTAGAAACATTAAACTGGGATGAAGATGTTTTAACGATGTTACATATGTCACCAGAACAATTATCAACACCTGTGCCAACTACATATATTTTATCGGGGATGAAACCTGAATTAGCACAAAGAATGGGCATTCGTGAAGATACTCCAGTTGTTATTGGTGCAAGTGATGGTGTTCTTGCGAATGTAGGCGTTGGGGCAATATCGGCTGGATCGGCTGCAATTACGATTGGAACAAGTGGTGCGGTTCGAACAATTTCATCAAGTGTTAATACAGATGAAAAAGGAAGAACATTTTGTTATGCATTAACAGACGAGCACTGGGTGATCGGCGGACCAACGAATAACGGCGGAATATTATTGAGATGGTTACGTGATGAATTTGGTAGCCCAGAACAAGAAGTTGCAAGGAAGCTTGGCATTGATCCATATGATTTATTAATTAAGTATGCGGAAAGTGTACCAGCTGGAGCGGGTGGATTGCTATTTTTACCGTTTCTTTCTGGAGAACGTGCACCTTACTGGAATGCAAATGCGCGTGGTACATTCTTTGGAATTAATCTTCAGCATAAACGAGAACATTTTATACGAGCAGTCATGGAAGGTGTTTGTATGAGCGTATATTCTGTTGCACTCGCAATTAGGGATTGTACAGGGCCACTTACTGAAATACGCGTTTCAGGAGGGTTTGCGAAATCTGCATTTTGGAGACAAATGCTATCCGATATGATGGGAAAAGAATTGCTTGTTCCTGAAAGTCATGAAGCATCTGCGCTTGGGGCAGCGGCAGTTGCTTTATATGCTGTAGGAAAAATTGATTCTCTTGAAGAGGTAAAGGATTGGATTGATATTGTACATCACCATGTACCGAATAAAGAAAATACGGCTATATATTTAGAAATGTTTTATATGTATGAACGACTTTACAATCGCTTGAAAGAAGAATTTGATTGTATAGCTGCTTTCCAACGTAAACAATAGGGGGATTGGGAGAAATGGTAGTTGGGATCGTACTAGCGGCAGTTGTCATACTACTTTTACTTATTACGGTAGTAAAATGGCATCCATTTGTCGCGTTAATTTTAACAGCAATTGGTGTAGGGCTAGCAATGGGAATGCCATTGATTGGAAATTCACCAAAAGATCCAGGGATTATCGATTCTATTAAACTAGGGCTTGGTAATACGTTAGGGTTTTTAGCGATAGTTTTAGCATTAGGAACGATGCTTGGAAAAATGATGGCCGAATCTGGTGGTGCTGAACGAATTGCTAACACATTAATTGGGCGTTTTGGGAAAAAACGTGTTCACTGGGCAATGATGTTTGTTGCATTTTTAGTAGGGATTCCAGTATTTTTCCAAGTTGGATTTGTACTATTAATTCCATTAGTATTTACAATTGCGTTAGAAACCGGGGTATCACTTATTACAATCGGTATTCCACTAGTAGCAGGACTATCTGTTGTACACGGACTCGTGCCACCGCATCCAGCAGCGATGGCAGCGGTAGGTATTTTTAAAGCAGATGTAGGGAAAACAATTTTATATGCATTAATTGTCGGATTTCCAACTGCAATCATTTCAGGTCCGCTTTACGGGAAATGGATTGGTGCTCGTATACATAAAGAAGTGCCATTAGATATAGCAGAGCAATTTATTGAAAGAGATAAGAAGAAGGAACTTCCTAGTTTCGGAAATACATTGTTTACTATTTTACTTCCAGTATTTCTAATGCTAGGTGCATCGATTGCGGAAGTTGCGCTAAGTAAATCAAGTCAACTTGCACAAGTATTACACTTTATTGGAGATCCAATCGTCGCATTATTAATTGCAACGATATATTCTTTCTTTAGTCTTGGTTATGCAAAAGGTTTCTCAAAAGATAAAGTATTACAATTTACAAATGATTGTTTAGGGCCTATTGCGAACATACTGTTAGTTATCGGTGCAGGCGGCGCGTTTAATAAAGTATTATTAGATTCTGGAATTGGAACGACAATCGCAGAAATGGCGAAAGAATCTCATATTTCACCGATATTATTAGGTTGGGGAATTGCGGCACTTATCCGAATTGCGACGGGATCTGCTACAGTTTCTATGATGACAGCAGCTGGAATTGTAGCACCGATTGCAGCAAGTACACCAGGTGTAAACGTTGAACTATTAGCACTTGCAACAGGTGCAGGATCATTAATTTTATCACATGTAAATGATTCTGGATTTTGGATGATTAAAGAGTATTTCGGAATGACTGTGAAGGAAACATTATTAACATGGACTGCAATGGAGACAATATTATCTGTTGTAGCACTTGGACTAATTTCGTTATTAAATATATTTGTATAGAATGGGAGATTGATTAATATGAAACTAGGTTTAATTGGATTAGGAAAAATGGGATTCCCATTAGCAGAACATTTATATGAAGACAAGCATGAAGTAGTTGTATACGATGTAAATAAAGAGCTTGTTGAAAAGGCTGGGGCTTTAGGGATTACTGCTCGTCATACATTAAAAGAAATGATTGCTGAACTAGAAGCTCCGCGTACAATTTGGGTAATGGTACCTGCGGGAGAAGTTGTTGAATCAGTATTAAAAGATGTGTATCCATTATTAGAGGAAGGCGATATCGTTATTGAAGGTGGAAATTCATTCTATAAAGATACGTTACGCCGTGCGGAAGAAGCGAAAAGCTTTGGTTTACATTACGTAGATATCGGAACATCAGGCGGTGTAGAAGGAGCTAGAGACGGTGCTTGCTTAATGGTTGGTGGAGAAAAAGAAATTTACGATCAATTAGAACCTTTATTTAAAGATTTAGCAGTAGAGAATGGGTATTCTTATGCAGGCCGCGTCGGAAGTGGTCATTTCTTAAAAATGGTTCATAACGGCATTGAGTACGGCATGATGCAAGCAATCGCTGAAGGATTTGAAGTATTAGATAAAAGTGATTTTGATTTCAATTATGAAGATGTTGCAAAAGTATGGGCAAACGGATCAGTTATCCGTGGTTGGTTAATGGACTTAACTGAAAAGGCATTTGCAGAGGATCCTAAACTAGATGGTATTAAAGGGGTAATGAACTCTTCAGGAGAAGGGAAATGGACTGTGGAAACCGCACTTGAACTTCAAGCGGCAGCACCAGTAATCGCAATGTCATTATTTATGCGTTACCGTTCTCAAGAAGATGATACATTCCACGGAAAAGTAGTTTCAGCTCTTCGTAATCAGTTCGGTGGACATGAAGTTGTGAAAAAATAGGAAATGATTTTGAAAAGAAACTTGTGTATAAGCGCAAGTTTCTTTTTTTATAGTGTAAGAAATTTCTAATTTATAAATACCAATCAATCATTGTTTATTTGTACTGATTGTATCAAATATAAAGGGAAGTATGAAAGATGTCCCAACATAAAAATAAGAATAAATAAAATGAAGTTTTCATAAATAGTAAAAGGATGGTTATGTCATCAGTGAAGCTATGAAATAGTGTTACATATGAAAAGAGCGTGTTAATAAAATATGAGGTGGTTAAATGGGAAATGAGCAAGTAAAGAATGCAGGAGAAGAAAAAAAGTTATGTCTTTGTATGATTGTTAAAAACGAGTCTAGAATTATGGAAAGATGTTTAAATGCTACAAAATCAATTGTAGATTTTGTTTCTATTTGTGATACGGGATCAACTGATAATACACCTGAAATTATTGAAAATTGGTGTAAAGAAAATGAAGTCCCTGGAACAGTTCATCATGAACCATTTAAAAACTTTGGTTATAACAGAAGTTTAGCTGTTTCATTGGCACAAAAAACATATCCAGAAGCAGATTATTTATTAATATTAGATGCGGATATGATATTAGAAGTTGATCCTGATTTTGATAAGACTAGTTTAACAGAAGACCATTATCTTACATTGCAATATGATATTCATATTAAGTATTGGCTTACACGCCTTCTAAAAGCTTCTTTACCATGGAAATCTGTCGGTGTTACTCATGAGTATTGGGATATAGATCGTTCAAAAGTTGATGCGAATTATGTTACGAGAGTAGATAGGCTAGAGACACTTGTCGTTAACGATCCTGGAGATGGTGGGAGTAAAGCTGATAAATTTGAGAGAGATGAGAGGTTGTTGTTACAAGGATTGAGTGATCCAGAAACAACGCCAGATTTGCATATAAGATATTTATTTTATTTAGCCCAAACTTATTTTCATTTAAGTCAACTTGAAGATTCGATTAAATGGTATAAAAAACGAGTGGAAGCAGGGGGATGGGTTGAAGAGGTGTTCTATTCGTTATTGCGAATAGGATTTTGTTATGAACAATTAGCAAACCGTTCAGCAAATAAACAATATGAAGTAACAGAAGCTGATGAAATAGCAAATGCAAAGAATCAAGAAGAGCAATATACAGCATTAGCTATTCTTTATTTTCAAAAAGCGTGGGAATATAGACCAACTCGGGCTGAACCATTATACCAGCTTGCAAGAATGTATCGATTAAAATCTCAAAATAATATTGCTTTGATGTATGCGTTGCAAGGGAAGGAAATTCCTTTTCCGAAAAATGACCTTCTATTTGTAGATTATCATGTGTATGATTACTTATTTGACTATGAGATTTCTATAAGTGCTTTTTATATACCGCATAAAAAACATTTAGGTGCAGTATCACAAAAATATTTGGAATCGAAAAAAGAAGAGTTACCGTTGCATATAGCAAATATGGTAGAAAGTAATGCGAAATTTTATTAAATACAATTTCGGTTAAAGGAGTAGTGGAATAATCATGGAATTAATACGATGGGCGCTTGAATTAGGTGAATCTGTGCATGGAAATACGTATGAAGAATTGATGCCACTACTAGATTACTATTATGATCGTGATCATTTAAAAGCGTATTGTGTCGCAAACCTTCTTTTAGACATGGACGCCTCAGATGAGCATCGGCAAAGAATTGAATTAAGAAGGTGCATTGCTGCTTATTATGCTGGATTATATAAAGTAGCAAGAAAACATGCAAATGAGCTTTTACTGAAATATCCGGATGTGGATTTATATAAAAATAATTTAAGGTTAATGGAAGCTTATTTGAATAAAGAATATGATTATTGTCTTTTTATATGCCCAAAGACGTATGGAAGTTTTATAGATGTTGCACGAGCTTTGAAATGGCGATTGGAGCAGGAAGGAAATACAGCAATTATATCAGAAACAATACTAGAAAATGTGAAAAATACAATTGTTTTTGGAGCGCATACATATGCACATAACCCGAATCTACTTCCGAAAAATGCAATTATTTATAATTTAGAACAGCTATATGAAGGAAGTCCTTATGCGCATCCCTTTTATTTAATGTTATTAAAAGATAAGGAAATTTGGGATTATAGTAAACAAAATATAGCATGGTTAAAACAAAAAGGGGTAGGAAAAGAAATAAAACATGTAGGAATGAACTATGCTCCAATTTTGGAAATAAAAAAAGATGCATTTGAAGATGAGATTACTGAAGATATTGATATACTGTTTATAGGTGCTCTTAATCCGAGGCGGCAAGCTATTTTTGATCAATTGAAGGCAGCTGCTCCAAATTTAAATATAGTTTTTAAAAATAATGCGTGGGGAATTGCTAGAAATGAGCTGATTGCTAGGTCTAAAATTATATTAAATATTCATTTTTACTTGTCAGGTATTCTTGAAACACCTCGGATATCTTATGCAGTGGCAAATAGAAAGTTTATTATTTCGGAAAATAGTAATCCAGAGGACGAGATGGAGTGGCCAGGAATTTTGTTTACTTCGTACGAAAAAATAATAGAAAATATTTTGAAATATATAGCCTTACCAGGAGAACGTAATAAATTAGCAGAAAAAGCGTATACCCATTTTGAAGCGAATGGAAGCAGAGGTATACTGAGTCATAAGGGTGGAGAATAGTAATTGTGAAGAACTCATACTTTCGTATGAGTTCTTTTTTTGCCTATCATACTATTTTATCAAGCTAGTTCCCTCTTTATATTGTATTTTGTATAGAAATTTCTGATAATATATAAGTGTAACTTGAAAACAAAGGGGAGAAATAATTATGAAACTAGTCGTTATTAACGGTACACCAAGAAAATTCGGTAGAACGCGTGTGGTGGCAAAATATATTGCTGATCAATTTGAAGGGGAGTTATACGATTTAGCAGCAGAGGAACTGCCTTTATATAATGGGGAAGAATCACAACGTGAATTAGAAGCGGTAAAAAAATTAAAGGCGTTAGTGAAAACTGCAGACGGTGTAGTACTATGTACACCTGAATATCATAATGCAATGAGTGGTGCGTTGAAAAATTCGTTAGATTACTTAAGTAGTAGTGAATTTGTTCATAAACCAGTCGCATTACTTGCAGTTGCAGGAGGCGGTAAAGGTGGAATTAACGCATTAAACAGTATGCGCACTGTTGCTAGAGGGGTATACGCAAATGCCATCCCAAAACAAGTTGTGCTTGATGGACTTCATGTACAAGACGGTGAACTGGGAGAAGATGCAAAACCATTAATTCATGATTTAGTTAAAGAATTAAAAGCATATATGGGCGTATATAAAGAGGTGAAAAAACAACTAGGAGTTGAGTGATATGCCATCTCTGTATAAAGATTCACGCTTGTATTTTATTCTAGGGGCCAATAGTTTATCAGCTATTGGTTCCGGAATTGTTATGATAACGATTCCGTGGTTGTTAATTAAAGAGAGTGGTGGAGATACAACGTTTGGTTATGTTTCCATCATCGCAACTCTTATTATGTTTTTATTAACACCGTTTATTGGGCAAAGTATTGATCGTTTTTCAAGAAAATCTTTATTATTATGTAATGAAGGTATTGGAATAGTCGTTATAGGAATGATGGCTATATGGGGATTTACTGGGCAACCTTATCATTCAATTCACTATATTCTTATATATATAGCAGGGTCATTTTACTATTTATTATTTTATCCTACAATATTTGCGTTCAACCAAGAGATATTTCAAGCAGAACATTATAAAAATTTAAGTGGAACAATGGAAATACAAGGACAGTTAACGCAAGTTATATCAGGAGCGGCTGCAAGCTTTCTTATTGAAATCATTTCTTTAAAATGGATTTTGTTAGTAGATATGTTAACTTTTGCAGGAGCATTCATCCTTTTCTTATGTATACCGTACGTAAAGAAAAAGGAAGTAAAAAAGAAAGTAACATTTAAGAAGCAATTGTTCGAAGGAATTCACTTCATGCAAAAGCGTCCGAAGTTCTTTTGGTTTTTACTTGCGACTTATATGCCTTTTATCGGTGTTATGATGGCAAATTATTTAATCCCGGTATACATTTCAGATATATTAAAAGCCAGTGCCTCAGTATACGCAATAGAAGGTATGATGTACGGTGTCGGAGCGGTTCTTGCGGGAATAAGTATTCCAATTATGATGAAATATATCAAAATAGAAATTTCAATCGTCATGACGATGTTCCTATATGTAATTTCAATTACCGCAATGATTATTGAACCTTCCGTAATGTTGTTATATGGACTTGCAATTTTTCATGCAATTGGAAATGCGGGTACAAGAGTCGCAAGAAATGTATTGATGATGGAGGAAATTCCAAACGAAGTAATGGGACGTGTAGACAGCTTATTTCGATTAATTGGTACAGGAATACGAATTGTATTATTAATGCTGTTTACAGCTGGTGTATCTAAAACTGGGGTAATGCTCCCGTTTTACGTACTTAGCTGTATATTGATTCTATCATTAGGAATTGCTCTTTATTATGTATATTCACAACGTAAAGTAGGGACGAACGTTTCTAATAAATCAATCGTTTAAAAAACCTTCTGCCTTCCAATCTTTTTCTATCATTCCTTTCGAGAGGACTCCCACCTCTAAACGTAAGTGAAGGTGGTGAGGTGAATCGAAAGAAATATTTTATTTTCGAGAAAAAAACGGAAACGTATGTTCTTTTTTGCTATAATATCCTTAACAAGGAGGTGAATAAAATGACAAAGGAAAACCCATCAAACTATAAAACTCTTCAAATTTGGATTAAAAAAGGGCATCGTATGTATTCTTATTTTCAAGAATGTTGTCATAACGCTAAGAACATGTACAACACCACAAACTTTTATATACGCCAGGTGTACACTGGATTAACACAAGAAAAAGAGTCGCAGCCTTTGCAAAAAGAAGTTCTGGATAATATTCATAAAAATATTGGTAAGATGAATGACACACAACTTCTTGCCTATCAGAAGAAATTGGAAAAAGAGAAATTAAAGCCTAAAGAAGAACAGAAAGAGATTACATGTAATTTGTTTTCAGAACCTAATTTTGAAAACCCTTATGTAGATTACAACTTTCTAGATGCACTATTTAAGACTATGATTCAAAATGATTATCGAGCTTTGCCTACGCAATGTAGCCAGTCAATCATGAAAGGTTTGTTCCAAAATTGGAAATCTTTTTTTGCTAGTTTAAAAGACTATAAAAAGAATCCAAACAAATATGCTGGAATGCCTAGGATCCCAAAGTATATTCGTTCTTCTGAAAAAGAGATTCTGTATACAAACCAAGATTGCATCATTAAAAACGGTAGATTTTTAAAGTTTCCAAAGACGAAATTACAATTAAATATTGGGAAACTAGATTTCACTGAAGGTAAACTGAAACAAGTTCGTGTGATTCCAAAATACAATGAATATGTAGTGGAATTGGTAATTGATGTTCCTTCTGAACAACAAATTATTGAAGAGAATGCTCGTTATATGAGTATTGATTTAGGGATTGATAACCTTGCAACCATCGTAACAAACACAGGTATGAAACCTGTCCTTGTTAAGGGCAAACATGTCAAAAGTATAAATCAATATTACAACAAAATGAAGAGTCATTTTACAAGCATTCTTAGA
>NZ_BPLI01000120.1:0-6837 GCF_019656175.1 Bacillus sp. BML-BC051 | reverse complement strand
TCTTGAGAGCAAGCTCTCAATCCATTCGCTCGACTTGCATGTATTAGGCACGCCGCCAGCGTTCATCCTGAGCCAGGATCAAACTCTCCAATAAAGTTAGTTTGTCTAGCATCTAAAAATAAAAATTGACGTTTCACGTTGTTTGTTTCGTTCAGTTTTCAAAGAACTACTTGGTCGCCCATTTGCGACTCCCTTATGTTAACATCTTCGTTAGTTAATGTCAACTAAGTTTTTCATTTCGTTTATCGCATTCTGCGTTATTGCATCGGCGACTTGTTCTATATTACACCTCTATACTCTAATCGTCAATACCTTTTATCCTTTTTATTTTATAAATTATAAAGGGGCTTAAACCTTCTTCATTTATAACTCCGTACCTAGAGATTTATAAACTGGTGCAGTCACTTTCATAATCAACACTTTATACTCTCTTACTTACCTCTTACACCTTTCTAAAGAATGAATATCAAACCAAACAAATATATATTAGAAGTAGCATTTTTTTATTGCGAGTACATTCCAACCACATTCACAATTATCTTCTACTACTTCTCTCTAGGAGTTATAAGTACGCCATACATTTACTAAAAACCTAATTAGCTTAGGAGGCGTTATGAAATGCATGTTAATAAAAAGATCATTTATGTATCCCATGATGCCCATTTCCACGGAGCGCAGCTGCTTTCTTTACATACTATTAAAGCTCTTAAAGAAAACTTTAACTACTCTGTCGCAATTATTTCTATTGGAACGGGCATTTTAATCCACGATTTTCAAAAGTATGGTCCTGTTTATTGCCTAGAGGAAAACTACCCAACGGAAGAAAAGGTCGAATTGTTAATAAAAAAGTTATTATTACAAGACTATACCATCGCTATATGTAGTACCGTCATAAGTGGGGATATAGTTGCATTACTAGCTAAACACAATATAAAAGTTATTTCATTAATACATGAATTGCCGCATTTAATACAACAGTACTCTGCCGAAGGAAAAGCGAGAAATATTGCCGAGTCTGCTTACAAAATAGTCTTCCCTTCACAATACGTATATGAAAAATTCCGTACACTCACTCAATTAGACCATCAAAAATGCCACATTCTCCCTCAAGGCTTGTTTAACCACAATCCTTATAAGAACAATATTGCAAAAGCTAGAAGCGAATTACGAAAAAAACACAACTTGCCTCTAGATAGCAAAATCATTTTAGGAGTAGGTTTCGCTGATCATCGAAAAGGGATAGATTTATTCTCACTTATTGCTTACTCAGTAAGAAAGGTTCATAAGAATATTCATTTTATCTGGGTTGGGAGAACGGATGTTCACTTTTTAAACACGCTATCCCCAAGATATACAGCACATTTCACATTAGTGGACCCTACTCCAGATATCGGTTTATATAACGCAGGAGCTGATTTATATTTATTAACTTCAAGAGAAGATCCTTTTCCCAACGTTGTTTTAGAAGCATTAGATACGAAAGTCCCTGTTATAGGGTTTAAAAATGCTGGAGGTTTTGAAGATGTTGTTACGGAACAAACTGGCGCATTAGTAGACTATTTAAACTTACCGATGATGCTGGAAAGAATATATGAATTTATTGGAGATGAAGATTTACGATTCCAAAAAGGTAGCTTTGGCCAAGAACTTATTGAAAAAGATTTCAACTTTCTTCATTACATTTATCAATTATTAAACCTGCTTGAACATAATTATAAAAAAATAAGCGTCATTGTACCGAACTATAATTACGAAAAATACTTACCTGACCGAATTAAATCCATATTCAGCCAAACCTATCCCCTTTACGAACTAATTTTCCTAGACGATGCCTCTACTGACAATAGTGTATCTATATTTGAAAAGCTGCTCTCAAACGAAAATAAGCCCCACCTAAAAGTTCAGCAAATTATTAATGATAAAAACTCTGGTTCTGTATTTAAACAATGGATAAAAGGCGTCTCTGCAGCAACTGGTGATTACATTTGGATTGCAGAGGCTGATGACTTATGTGATCAGACATTTTTAGAAGAAGTAATACAAGGGTTTCAGATAAATAGTGATGTTACCTTAGGTTACACACAATCAAAACAAATAGATGAACAGGGAAATATCCTGGCCAATCATTATTTGGATTACACAAATGATATTGATAAAGAAAAATGGCAGCATCCTTATTTCCGAAAAGGAATAGATGAAATACAAGATACGTTACTTATCAAAAATACGATACCTAATGTCTCAAGTGTAGTTTTTAAAAACATAGACACGAAAACAATAGCAAAACAATTAGAAAAGTTTAAAGTAGCTGGTGATTGGTTTTTCTATGTTTCTATCCTTAAAGAGGGGGACATTTATTTCAATCCAAAGCCGCTAAACTATCATAGACGACATACAAATAGCGTAACGAGAACAGAAGATTCCTATTCCCATTACAGTGAAGTTGTACAAATGCAGAATTTCATTAAAGAAACCTTTACTATCGACGACATTTCAAAAAAGAAAATGTACACATATAGAAAGTACCTTAAAGTATATTTGAAGATTTAATGATATATTTCCCTCACCATTAGTATCTCTTGTAAGACGTTACTATCATTTAAGGGGGTTACTCTTTGAAAGAATTTATAGAGGCAAATAAAGATTTGATTTCTCAAATGGCACACGACTACAATGTAAATGCAAGCATCCATCCAGAGGATCACATCTTTCAATTCCTTGTCACGAATCCAGTCTTTCCATCTAAAAAAGAAGCGATAGATTATTATTTTAAAGATGGAAGAAAATCAGCAGAAACACTCCTAGATTTAATTACTTCCTTTTATCCTCCTGTAAATACTCCAATTCAATTATTAGAATTCGCATCCGGATATGGCTGCGTAACACGTCATTTATTAAATCAGCAAACGAACTTAAGTATAACTACTTGTGATATACACGAAGAAGCTATTACTTTTATTGAAGGAACATTAAATACTTCATCTATCTTATCTCACCCTGAACCAGAACAAGTAAAATTAGCCTCGTCTACGTATGATATTGTTTTTTGCCTATCCTTTTTTTCTCATATGCCTGATACAACCTGGTTTCGTTGGCTTCAAACATTGTATAACACTGTTTCTCCTGGCGGCTTATTCATTTTCACAACTCATGGTTATCAAAGTAAAAAGTACTTCAGCTTTCCCGATTTAAATGAACAGGGTTATTGGTTTCTCCCCTCTAGCGAACAACTGGATTTAGATGTTCATCAATACGGGCAAACGATCGTTAGCCCCTCTTACGTATGTGACAAAATTAAATTATTACCTTATAACCCTATTATCAAAAAATACACTGAAGGTTTTTGGTGGGAACATCAAGACCTTTGGGTAATACAAAAAGAAATAAAATAATAAACCACGCTCTACTTATACAAAAGTAGGGCATGGCTTATTATTTTTTACTATATAAGAACTCTTCAATCCATAGCTTATTTAATCTAATTCCACTTTTGAAATCTATTTTCGGTTCCCAATTACATTCTCGTCTTACTCTATCTATATTTAAAATGATTTTTTGAACATTTTCTTGCTTTTGTTTATAACAAATAAAATCCACTTTTCTTTCCGTTAATTTCTCCAATTCTACTATAATTCGTTTTAAAGAGAGACCTTTACCGCTCCCTATGTTATACACACAAGATTTCAAATGATTTAATTTTGATAGTTGTATAGTGATTTCAACTAAATCATCAATATAAATATAATCTCGAATAATCTCTTGCGGATTCCCATATATATTAATCTTTTCATTACTGAGATGCTGATACAAAAAACAATTTATTGCTCCAACTTTCTTTAAAGGATTTTGATATTTTCCATATGGATTAGAATATCTACATACAACATAATCAATTCCGTATTTTTTCTTATAAAAGTACAAGTAATTTTCAAGCGACACTTTTGTTATTCCGTAAGGAGAAAGTGGCTTTAATGGATGTTTCTCATCTATAGGTAAATATTCAGGTTCACCATACACGGTGCCCCCAGAAGATGCTAATACAATTCGTTTAATAGGAAAGTTTTTAACACCTTCCATGAAATTAAGAAAAAAAAAGCTACTGTTCATATCTCCAAAAACATCTTCAATTGAAGTTGCTACATTAGACGTTGCAGCTAAATAAATAATAATATCCACGTTCACTAAAGCTTTATATATATATCTTCCACATTCGCTAAATCACCTTTAATAAACTCAACCTCACTTATAATATTTTGAGGAAAATTATTTATATGTCTAGAAAATACTTTTACATTTTGACCTTGTTTTAATAAACCTAACGCGAGGTTAATACCAATGAAACTATTTCCACCTACTATTAAATAATTATTCTTCCTCATAGTATCCTCTCTAGTAATAAGATTTTTGCCAATCGGACTTTTATGGGCAGTTGATCCCCAAACTAAATTCTTTGCTTTCGCTGAATTTTGAGGTGGAGGTCTTACTGCCCATTAAAGCGGGATAAATGAACTTGTTCACTTCTATTATTCATTCTCTTATAATTGTATGCCCCTTATAAATTTTCATTATTTATTTTATATTTTCCTTTTAGGATCAATACCTTATTTTAGCTGACCGAAAAAAACACTCATAATATTTACCCATGTCTATGAATATATTGGATTAGTAAAAGCTTCCCCCCTCCATAAATAAAACTTTCAAAAAGGAGCACTACATCGATGAAGAATGTAAATCAAGAGCTTTTAAATCATGTAATCCTACATAAAGATAGAAGACTTTCCCCTTATACTATTCCGAAGCCACAGAAGCGGATGCACTACTTTAGCTAATTGGTTTTTTTTAAAATTGGATTGTTTAATGAAGCAAAGAAATACCATGAATTTATTCATTACTATGAGTTCTGGGTGTATAAAAACAATATAAATTACATACCAGAGTTACAAAATAGTCTTCTAGCATCAATTGTAAACTTGTGCGGAATCCCTATACAAGGGCTGTCAGCTCATTTTTATTACTTGCTGACAATCCATATGCTAGCCCTCAACGGGAAAGTATCCGCCATTATTTATATAATGACAAATATAGTAACCAAGGAATATCATTTAAACAATTTTTATATTACGTTCGAGCATTCGGTTCCAATTCCCTAGCAATGGACATACATTTTAGCCAGCAATACGTTCCAGGTGAAGAAAAATTCATCCAATACTATATTCCTTTAGAAGATTTTAATACACAAATCACTAAACTAGAACATACGTACGATTTAATTAAATCCAATTTAGCGCTACTTGCAAATTCCGATCATCATCGTGCTCATAAAATGCTTTATACAGGAAGCTATGCAGAGCCGAGCATAACTGATGCCGCCTTCCCTCGCTTTCCAACATATGAAAGTTTTTATGATGAAGAAACCATGGCGTTAGTTACAGAAATATATGCACAAGACTTTGAAATGTATCCATACACAAAAGAGATATTTTAAATCGATACATTCTTCAATGAATAAAAACGAATGTATCGCACATAGCATAAAGTGAAACTTTAATTAGCGTGGGGTTCTCCCACGCTAATTATTCCCTTCTAGCAATTGACCCCCTAAATTTTACCCACTCTCTTTGAGTTCACTGATTGTTGACGCATGTGTCATATGCATTTTTTTACACAAGAGTGATGTCATGTGGAAGGTAATTTGAAGCACAATAATGGATATTGCGTTATTTGTGAGAAGAAAGCTACATTTATAGAGCATAATGATTGGCTTAAGAGATCACTACTTATGCTCTACATGCCACTCTATACCAAGGCAATGAGCTCTAATCCATGCTTTAAATACATTTTTTCCAAAATGGGGTTCCTATCATATCCACGAATCCTCTCCTGGAGGGATTACAACTCAACTACTAATAAAAAACTTTAAAAACTATCCTCTTGGCCAATACTTTCAAGGGATTAGATGCGAAAACTTAGAAGACATGACTTTTCAAAATGAATCTTTTGATTTATTCATTACTCAAGATGTCTTTGAACATGTAATGGAACCAAACAAAGCCTTTAAAGAAATAGAGCGTGTATTAAAGCCTGGCGGCGCTCATGTGTTTACTGTCCCCTGACATCACACACTCCCAAAGACTTTGCAAAGAGCAAGAATCAATAAAGAAGGAATTGAGTATATGGCAGAGCCGATTTATCATGGTAATCCTATTGATGAGAATGGGTCTTTAGTAACATTTGATTGGGGACAAGATATGATTGAATATATTTATACACATGCAAATATGTATACTATTTTTTATTTACCAAAGGATAGATCACTGGGGTTAGATGCTGAATTTTTACATGTTTTTGTTAGTAAAAAAACATGTAAGTAGCTGTTAATCACTACATCATTCGGAGGTTTAACAAATGAATAACTTTAAGTTAGGAAGTGAATTTGATAACCTTGTTAGTCCACTATCTGATATTGAACTTCTAAATCTATTCATACAAAGTTGCTCCCAAACAAAGATAAATAGCATCCCAGTACCTATGTTCCCCTCCGAAGAAAAAACATTTCCCGGTGCCTTTGTGGACTGGGACAACACAGCACGCCGCAAAGACTTAAATGGCAGCATCTTTGTAGGTTCTACTCCTGAGAAGTTCACAATATATTTAAGCAAGCAAATTCACCGTATGTTCTCCCTTTATAATAGCGAGTTTTTTTTTATTAATGCGTGGAATGAGTGGGCAGAAGGTACTTACTTAGAACCAGATAAAAAGCATGGATTCGCCTATTTAGAAGGAGTTAAGCAGGCAATTAACAGAGGTATGAAAACATACAAAAAAGACGAGTCATAC
>NZ_BPLI01000119.1:0-14422 GCF_019656175.1 Bacillus sp. BML-BC051 | reverse complement strand
ATGGAAATCTCCTATTTTTTACTTAATGATTTGCCTGCAACACGCTCAAATAAACCTGGGAATAGAGCATAAAGTTTTGGACCCATGCCCATCCACTTCGGTAAGTTTACTTCACGCTTTTTCGTTTGCATCGATTTTACGATTTGCTCTGCAACATATGTTGGTTTTAACATGTATCGTCCCATATTTTTCACATATGTACCGGATTGATCAGCTATTTCAAAAAAGTTCGTATCTATCGGACCTGGATTAATCGCTGTTACGAAAAGATTTGTACTAGATAACTCCATGCGTAAACTATTCGTAAACCCTAATACTGCATGCTTCGTCGCAGCATACGCACTCGATTTCGGAGTTGCAATTTTCCCAGCAAGTGAAGCAATATTAATAATATGCCCTTCGTTTCTTTTCAACATATAAGGTAGTACCGCTTTTGTACAAGCTACTAATCCAAATACATTTACTTGGAACATATCTTTCACTTCATCCATTGACGCCTCTTCAAACGTTTTAAAAATACCAAATCCCGCATTGTTTACTAATATATCAATACGTCCTACTTCTTGTAATACCTTTGAAAAAACAGATTGTACTTCCGTCTCTTCACTTACATCTAATACATAGTAATAGCAAGGCGTATTATAAGTTTCTTTAATTTTCTCTGCTAACGCTTTTAATTTCTCTTCTGTTCTAGCCATTAATACTGGAGTCGCCCCTAGCTCTGCAACTTGCATTGCAATTTGCTCTCCAATTCCACTAGAAGCACCTGTAATGACGATTACTTTATTTTGTAAACGTCCCGTCATTGCTGTCACCTACTTTGCATAATAAATCAATTGTTGTGAAGATTCATCAATCATCACTTGTTGATTATATGCTAAAAAGTCTAATTGTCCAACAGTTTCTGAAATAGTAAGTGGCAATTGTTCTTTATATAATACTGGAAATAGTTTTACACATACTTCAAATGCTGTCATTGGTTTTTCCTTTAATAACTCAAGCACTTTAAACGCACGTGTTTCTTGCTTTTGTAATCTCGTTTCAATAAGTTGTTTCACATTTAGAACATCTTCTCCATGTCCTGATAAAATGCGCGAAATATTCATTTCACTTAAACGCTTCAACGTTTGATTATATTGTAATAATGGACGTGCCCTTTCTGTTTGTCCCTCATATGGTGGTTCTAATATGGGATTCGAAGAAATATGACTAATGAGAGCATCCCCGCCAATTAATATTCCATCAGATTCTCTATATAATGAAATATGAGTGGAAGCATGACCTGGTGTTTCAATAACTGTAAACCCAGGTAAAGAATCAATACGATCTCCTTCTCTCACAGTATGCGTTAACGATCTATTACAAGAATACTTCAGTGTCTTTGTCGTCAATAACGTCTCGTCTTTGCCTCGTCTTTCAAAAATGCTGCTGGAACACCAAATTGTAAAGCTGTCTCTCTAAAAAACTCATGATAGCGCTTTAGAAATTCTGGATTTTGCGTGATCCAAGGCTCATTCCAAGGGTGTCCAATAATGTTCGTCTTCTCAGAAAATATATTTAAAAGCCCACAATGATCCGCATGATGGTGCGTAATGACTACTGTTTCAATATCTTCTATCGTATATCCTAATGCACCTAATTGACTTTCTAACGCACTTCTTGCCCCTTCTGTCTTCGTCCCTGTATCAATTAATGTTAATGTTTCCCCCTCAACTAAAAACACATTCACAGTTTCAACTGCAAATGGCACAGGAATCTCCATTCGGTGAATCGCCGTCATGCTTAGCCCCCCTGTCTCTTTCCGGTTCAAAAATGAATACTTCTTCAGTTTACATCTTCCACATATATTTGTCATTATTTTCAGATAAAAAGAGGTGTTTCCTATAAAAAAACGAATGTATGTACATTTATAAGAATTTCTAACCAAATTTAAAGGAGGAACATCATGTCTATTCAAAACATTTCCTTTCTCGGTGCAGGCTCTATTGCTGAAGCTATTATTGGTGGCTTGTTACATGCAAATGTTGTGAAAGGCGAACAAATTACTGTAAGTAATCGTTCTAACGAGACAAGGTTGCAGGAGCTACATAAAAAATACGGCGTCAAAGGTACGCATAATAAAAAAGAGCTACTTACTGATACAACTATTCTTTTTCTAGCAATGAAGCCGAAGGATGTTGCAGAAGCACTGACTCCTTTTAAAGAAGATATACATGATAACCTGCTTATTATTTCGTTATTAGCAGGTGTTTCTACTCACTCAATTAGAAACCTACTTCAAAAAGATGTTCCGATTATTCGTGCGATGCCAAATACATCTGCAGCTATTTTAAAATCAGCTACTGCTATCTCGCCTTCAAAACATGCCACAGCGGAACATATTCGCACTGCCATAGCTTTATTTGAAACGATTGGTCTCGTCTCTGTTGTAGAGGAAGAAGATATGCATGCTGTCACTGCATTATCTGGAAGTGGACCTGCTTATATTTATTACGTAGTGGAGGCGATGGAAGAAGCCGCAAAAACAATTGGTTTAAAAGAAGATGTTGCAAAGTCACTTATTCTTCAGACGATGATTGGTGCTGCTGAAATGCTAAAAGCAAGCGCAAAACACCCTTCTGTTTTGCGAAAGGAAATTACTTCTCCTGGCGGAACGACCGAAGCAGGCATTGAAGTATTACAAGAACATAAATTTCAACAAGCACTTATTTCTTGTATTACACAGGCTACACAACGATCACATAATCTTGGAAAAACATTAGAACAACTAACAAAAGAAAAATAAAAAATAGAGCTCAATCTTACTTGAGCTCCATTTTTTTATAAACATATATTGTTTAGTTATTAGTTTTCCCAAAGATCTCTTCTTGCAGACGGCGACCAGTTGGTGTTGCTGCAAGTCCACCTTCAGCTGTTTCACGAAGTGCTACTGGCATCGTTTGTCCGATTCTAAACATTGCCTCAATTACTTCATCACATGGAATTGTACTCGTTACGCCAGCTAATGCTAAATCAGCTGAAATCATTGCATTCGCAGCTCCTGCTGCATTACGTTTTACACAAGGTACTTCTACAAGCCCTGCAACAGGATCACATACTAAACCAAGCATATTCTTTAATGAAATTGCCATCGCTGTAGCTGCTTGATCTTGTGTTCCACCAGCCATCTCAACTGCTGCTGCTGCTGCCATTCCACTTGCTGAACCTACTTCAGCTTGGCAACCTCCTGCCGCGCCGGAAATACAAGCATTATTCGCAACAACCATACCGAAAGCTCCTGCTGTAAATAAAAATTCAATCATCTCTTCGCGTGTCGGTTGTAATTTTTCTTGCAGTGCAAACAGTACACCTGGCACTGTTCCAGCAGACCCTGCTGTTGGTGTTGCACAAATAATTCCCATCGCTGCGTTTACTTCATTTGTTGCAACAGCTTTACTCACAGCGTCCAAAATCGTATCTCCAGATAAGCCTTTTCCACTATTCATATACGCCTGAACTTTTACAGCATCTCCGCCAGTTAAACCAGTTGGTGATTTCACTCCGCGAATACCACGTTCTACTGCTTGCTCCATTACGACTAAGTTCTTTTCCATACCAGCAATTACTTCTTCACGTGAAATACTTCTTGTTTCCATTTCACATTGAATCATAATTTCTGCGATTTTTACATTTTGTTCTTTAGCTTGCGCCACTAGTTCCGCTGCGTTCCGAAACATGGTGTGTCCCCCCTGCAATTATTCCATAATAGTTACTTGACAAATATTTTGTTGCGCGTTTATTTCTTCAATCACTTCATCTGCTAATAATTCATCTGTTTCGATGACCATAAGCGCTCTTCTTCCTTTTTCTTTACGAGAAACACTCATTGTACTAATGTTAATTTCATGTTTCGCAAGGATTGAAGCTACTGCTGCAATAGCACCGAAGCGATCGTTATTTACAATAAGTAGTGCTGGACTCGTGCCTGTTAATTGAAGATCGAATCCGTTTAATTCTACAACTTCAATTTTACCGCCACCAATTGAGCAAGCAACAACTTCAATTTCTTCTTCACCTTTATACAAACGAATTCTCGCTGTATTTGGGTGAGGTGCATTTGCATCTTCTTCAATGAATTCTACTTCGATTTTGCGCTCTTTTGCTATGTCTAGCGCCTCTGGAATACGTAAGTCATCTGTTTCAAACCCTAATATCCCACCAATCAGTGCCACATCCGTACCATGCCCTCGATACGTCTTTGCAAATGATCCATATAATGAAATGCTTACTCTTTCTGGTTCATGACGAAACAGCTGGCGAGCAACTTGCCCCATTCTTGCTGCACCTGCTGTATGTGAACTTGATGGACCAATCATAACTGGACCAATAATATCAAATACTGAGCGATACTTCATCATAACTCCCCCTAAACCTCTATGAAAAAAATTTTTACTATTCTATTAAGCTACCGAATCGGTTGCTTTTCCAGTTGTACGACGAATTTGTTCCGCTGTACGAATTGGATAGTTTTTGAATAACAGTAAAACAATATATCCTGAAATAATACCAGTTATCATAATAAAGTAAGAAACTTAGCATTACCTTCATTTAAAAATAGTATAAGCTAATCCAGAATAAAGTCTGGTAGCAATCCAAAGTTTAACACAGAACCCCTTACAAGGATAGCATAAACAAGTGAAACTCCCCTTGCTTTCATACCTTTTAGTGCTTTAAATCTACAAGGTGAAAAAAGACTTGGTACAAATAATAGTAATATCCTTCTTATTTATAATTCCCATGTTGCGCTCTCATGATTTAGTCAACTCCACTTGTTACGACAAATAGCTAAAACGCATGTAGCCTACAATAAATTATAATCTGCCCTCATTATAGCTTGTTTTTAATAAAACGCTTACTTTTAATGAATTTTAAAAGTTCTGAATAAAAATCCATTTTTGCTATTTGTACCACTCGTATGTCGTCTGACTTATATAACAGTTTTTCTAAATAATCGGTACTATGTATTTTTATCCTATATCTTCACATCATAAAAATTTTCTGTTTCATCCAATTTAAGCATAAAATGATAACAGATTTATTTTAAATTTTTTTTAGAAATAAAAAAATGGCAACCTTCCGTCACCATTTTTTCACACCATTATTATCTATCTACTGGAAATGATTTCAAATCCGTAGCTATTTCTGTATTAGAAAATAGCTCTCTTGCCTCTTTCCATAATTCCTTATATGTATCTCCTTGATAACGAGAACTAATATGAGTCAATATTAATCGTTTTGCATTTGCCTGAAGTGCAATACTCGCAGCTTGCTTAGATGTAGAATGAAAATAATCATACGCTTGTTGTTCATCTTCTGCCGCAAAAGTTGCCTCATGAACAAGTACGTCAGCGTCTTGTGCCAGCTCTCTACTCGCTTCACAATACCTTGTATCACCTAAAATGGTAATAATTCTTCCCTTTTGAGGTGGACCAATAAAGTCTTTTCCATTTAGTAGCGTACCATCTTCTAATTCAACTACTTCTCCATCTTTTAAACGTTTAAAGAGCGGGCCAGGTTTCACACCCATCTCCAGCAATTTATCGACTAAAAGGGCGCCTTGTATATCTTTCTCTACGATACGATACCCAAAACATTCAATGCCATGCGATAATCTTTTCGTTTCCACGTGAAATTCATTATCTTCAAATACAGTACCTTCTTCTGTTATCTCAACAATTTCAAGTGGATATTTTACATGTGTCGTACTTACTGATAATGCCACTTCAATAAATTGTTTAATTCCTTTTGGTCCATACACCGTTAAAGGTGTAGTCCCTCCTTGAAATGAACGGCTTCCTAATAAACCAGGCAAGCCAAAAATATGATCACCATGTAAATGCGTAATAAATATTTTTTCAATGCGGCGTGGGCGTACTGATGTATGTAATATTTGATGTTGCGTCGCCTCGCCACAATCAAATAACCAAGTCTGTCCTCGTTCTTCTAACAATTGCAAAGCAATTGCCGAAACGTTCCTTCCTTTCGAAGGAACACCTGCACCAGTTCCTAAAAATACAAATTCCACTTTCTTTCCTCCAGCTCTTTATATAATCTACCTTTCATCTTACGGAATGTTATTTCAAATGGCAAATCGAATTTACATAACCAATCATCTAGACAACTATATAACACGAACATTATACTTAAAAAACTTAGCGATCGTTCGTCTTTTATGTTAAAATGATTATACTACATTTTAAGGGAGCGTTTTATTATGAAAGAAGCATTTCGTTTACAAACTGATTTTTCATCTTCATTTGATCGCTGGGTAAGTTCTTTCGTGTCTGATCACCCAGCACAATTAGAATGGACAACTTTGAAAGAATTAATCCATGAATATACAACAACACATACAAATGATTCGTTACCGACATATATTTCTTCAGCTTTAACATATTACGCACAACGCGTTTCAACAACAAACAGCTCAGAAATTGTTATTTTTGAAAATGCTACAATCTCATAATCTATAATAAAAAGCACTGTAATCAGTGCTTTTTATTTATATTCATTACAGTATTTATTTTCCAAACATCTTTCAAAAAAACTCCACTTATTTCCTACTATATAGTCATCATAAACCTATTTGATTTTTCAAAAAAAGATATTGACACTATAAATTTACAGTGCTAACATTCAAATTGTAATTGAATATGGTCTCTGTTAGGTGAGGCTCCTTTCTGTACCTACGCTGGCTATACAGTGCTAAAACTCAACGAGGGAGAGGTGCGTATATTTTGTCATACACAAAAACTGTTTTTATCTATGTTTATAACAGTATTTGTTGTGGACTCTTTTAAATGCGAATTCAGACCTTTACTCGTTTTGAGTAAAGGTCTTTTTATATATACACCTTACTATGAAACAAACATAGCATATTCAGAAACTACTAAATTGTACGGAGGTGAGGAACAGTTGGCAATTGATGATTCGGCCCAGATACCCATATGTTTTACGTTAATATTTCATCATGTAGGTAGGAAAGAAGCTGTTCCTCCTAATTTTAAATAGTCGAGTAACAGATTGTTTCCTCCTTCATGAAAAAGGAGGAACTACCGATGTTAAATTTACAAAGACAAGAAATAAAACATTCTTACAATCAAGATCGTATGAAAACAAATAACGAATTATTGGTGGAAGTCGCAACACAAGATCCAAACAAGGCGTTACAACTTCTAGAAACAACACAAAATGGACTCTCTAAACAAGAAGCTGCTCGTAGACTTACTTTATATGGCCCAAATGAAATAGCTCATAATAAAACAGCACCGTGGTACATTCAATTTCTACTGGCATTTAAAAATCCATTTATTTTTGTTTTATTAGCTCTCGGCGCACTCTCTTTTTTCACAAATGACATACAAGGAACCCTTGTCGTATCTGTAATGGTAATGCTAAGTGCAACGATTCGTTTTTTACAAGAATTTCGTTCTCAAAGAGCTGCTGATCAGTTAAAAGCTATGGTTCGAACAACGGCAAGCGTCTTTAGAATAGATGGATTTGTACATGAAACAAAAAAAGTAACAAATTTAAAGCAAAATTATACAATGGAAATTCCAATTGAAGAACTTGTACCTGGCGATATTATTTCACTTTCAGCCGGTGATATCGTTCCGGCTGATGTGCGTATTTTATCAGCTAAAGATTTATTTGTGAATCAATCCTCTTTAACTGGGGAAGCACTTCCTGTGGAAAAGTACGAAAACTGCTACCATACAGAGAATAAACATATCTTACCGAAAAATACGAAAAAAAATTACAATCCACTCGATATGGAAAACCTTTGTTTTATGGGTACAAATATTGTAAGTGGTAGTGCAAAAGCTGTTGTCATCTCCACAAGTACCGATACGTATTTCGGCTCTTTAGCAAAAAAGGTACTCGGCAAACGAGTAGAAACAAGCTTTGATAAAGGTGTAAACAAAGTAAGCTGGCTCTTAATTACATTCATGCTTATTATGGCGCCTATCGTTCTTCTCATTAACGGATTCACAAAAGGGGATTGGCAAGAGGCTTTCTTCTTCGCTATCGCAATTGCTGTTGGTCTCACACCTGAAATGTTACCAATGATTGTAACTGCTAATTTAGCAAAAGGTGCCGTTAACATGTCTAAACAGAAAGTAATTGTAAAACAACTGAATTCTATTCAAAACTTAGGTGCTATGAACATTCTTTGTACCGATAAAACAGGTACTTTAACAGAAGATAAAGTTGTACTTGTCCGCCATTTAGATCCTAACGGTAATACATGTAATCGTGTATTACACTTTGCCTATTTAAATAGCTTCTATCAAACAGGATTGAAAAATTTAATAGATAAAGCCGTTATGAAACATACAGAAGAAAATCAGCAGTTTAATCCATCCATTTTTCAAAAACTAGATGAAATTCCATTTGATTTTGCTCGTCGGCGTATGTCTGTCATCGTGAAAGATATTTCAGGTGAACATACAATGGTTTGTAAAGGGGCAGTAGAAGAAATTTTATCTATTTGTAACTACACTGAAGTAGGTGGAAAAGTTGTTTCTCTTACCGATGACATGCGCTCAAATGTAAAACAACTAAGTGAGACATTAAATAGTGAAGGTATGCGTGTTATTGCTGTAGCTTATAAAAAAGATAGACCAATAAATGATACAGAGTACGCGGTACAAGATGAAAATGATATGATTCTCGCTGGATATATTGGCTTTTTAGATCCACCGAAACTATCTGCCGCTACTGCCATTCAAGCATTACAGAAACATGGCGTACAAGTGAAAATTTTAACTGGCGATAACGAAATCGTGACAAGAAAAGTTTGCAAAGAAGTCGGATTAAATATCGGTGAGCCTGTCCTTGGTTACGAAATCGATTCTTTACCTGATAAAGCATTAGCAAAATTAGCCGAAGAAACAACTGTATTTGCTAAACTAAATCCAATGCAAAAATCTCGCATTATACGAGTATTACAAGGAAACGGACACACTGTAGGTTATATGGGAGATGGCATTAACGATGCCGTAGCGTTACGTGAAGCTGATGTTGGCATATCTGTTGATACTGCTACCGATATTGCAAAAGAGTCTTCTGACATTATTTTACTTGAGAAAAGCTTAACAATATTAGAAGCAGGTATTTTAGAAGGACGCACTACATTTGGAAACATTTTAAAATATATTAAAATGACAGCTAGCTCTAACTTCGGAAATGTATTTAGTGTGTTAGTAGCAAGTGCTTTCATCCCCTTCTTGCCGATGCTTGCCATTCACCTTTTAATTCAAAACTTGCTTTATGATATTTCACAACTGTCTATTCCATGGGACAAAATGGATAAAGAGTTTTTAGAAAAACCAAGAAAATGGGATACTGCGAACTTACGGAACTTCATTATTTGTATCGGTCCAATTAGTTCCATATTTGATATCATCACATATGTAGTCATGTGGAACGTCTTCGGTGCAAATACAACTAGCGAACAATCATTATTCCAATCTGGTTGGTTTGTCGTTGGATTACTAACACAAACTTTAATTGTTCACATGATAAGAACACAGAAGATTCCGTTCATTCAAAGTACTGCATCAATACCGGTTCTTTTATTAACCGCTTGTATTATGGCAATCGGAATTTATATTCCATTCTCGCCACTTGGAGCAGCTGTTGGATTACAAGCATTACCACTTAGCTATTTCCCTTGGTTAATAGGAATACTATTAGGCTATGCTTTCTTAACACAGTTCCTAAAAAAAGTTTATATTAAAAAGTTTCATAGCTGGTTATAAAGTGAAGCTTTCATCAGCCCGCAAATAGCGGGATAAAATTGAGAATGAGCAGGTACTCCCCACTCATTCTCAAAAACATAACATGGACTCATATGTATGGAGGTAACCATGATGGTATGGTATGACATTGTATTAAGATTATTTATCGCAATTATTGTAGGTGCTTGCATCGGAATGGAACGGCAATGGAGACACAGGATGGCTGGATTACGGACAAATGCTCTCGTATCACTTGGTGCCTGTATATTTGTTTTATTATCCGTCATGCTTGATCACGATGCTAGCCCCTCACGTATTGCCGCTCAAGTCGTTAGTGGGATTGGTTTTTTAGGAGGCGGCGTTATTATCCGGGATGGTTTTAGTATTAGAGGGCTTAATACTGCGGCTACTCTATGGTGCGCAGCTGCTGTTGGTACTCTTACAGGCGCTGGTTTCCTCGTTGCAGCTTTATTAGGTGCAACCGGCGTTTTACTAGCAAATATACTACTCCGTCCAATCGCCCTCTTTATGAATCAAAAATCAAAAGAAGAATCACCTGAACAAACGAACTACTTCCTTTCTCTTACTTGTTCAGAAGAGCATGAAACACATATTCGGTTTTTACTTATGCACATGGTAAGTTCTGAAGGCATCGGTTTAAAAGAATTGTATAGTGAAGACGTGGATTCTAAGCAAAAAGTGTGTATACAAGCTACATTACATTGCAGTACAAATGCAGCAGTCTTAATTGAAAAAATAGTGAGTAGAATGCTATTAGAAGCTGGTGTTACTGCAGCTGGGTGGAAAACTTCATTAGATTTAGAAGCAAGTTAAAAATGAAAGGTGTCATGATATGTACAGCTTCATGACACCTTCTACATAAACTTATTTTCTAATTTTTGTTGGAAAGACTTTTCTTGCTTACGTAATAATTGACTGCCTCTTTGTAAAATCGGCATTCCATATTTATCATTAATTTGATCAATAACAGCAAGTAGCGGCTCTTCTTTCGCATCTTCTTCAAATGAAAACAAATCTAATTGTTTCACCGATTCTGTCTTCCACTCTATTTCAGTAGCCGTAACACCTAATAAACGAACGGAATCACCGTCCCAATGTTGCTTCCATAAACGAGAGGCTGCCTGAAAAATATCTCGTTCTTCCCAAATCGCATTTTTCAATTGTTTACTCCGCGTTACTGTCCGCCTATCATGATATTTAATCATAATTTGAATATTATAGCTGACAAGAGTTCGCTTTTGTAATCTTTTACTCACTGATTTTGATAGCCGTTCTAACATATCGAGTAATTCTTTATCTTCATCCATATCCTTTGAAAAAGTCATCGAATTACCAACACTTTTATGTTGTCCCATTTGACTTGGGTCAACTTCCCTATCATCCATCCCTTTTGCCCGTCTTTGTAAATCAACACCATGCTTTCCAATTTTAGCGCGAATGATATGTTCGTTTCCTTTTGCTAATTGCTCAATTGTTTGTATATGAATATCATTTAATTTTTCAGCTGTTTTTTCTCCAATTCCATGCATCGCTCCAACTGGAAGTGGCCAAATCATTTCTGGAATATCTCGTTTTCGAAGCACGGTAATCCCAAGAGGCTTTTTCATATCAGAAGCTGTTTTTGCTAGGAAAAGGTTAGGAGCAATTCCGATGCTACACGGAAGCTGTAACTCTGTTAATAACGCCTGCTGAATCATCTTTGCTATTTCAAGAGGTGAACCGAGTGCGTAGCAATCTGTAATATCTAAATACCCTTCATCTATTGAGACTGGTTGTATTTTTTCCGTAAAACGGGAAAGGATTTGAAACATTTGAAATGAAGCTTCACGATATAATGTAAAATTAGGACGCATTACAACTAATTGTGGACATAACCTTTTTGCTTCCCAAAGAGGCATCGTTGTACGTATTCCGTAGTCTCTCGCCTCATAACTACATGTTACGATAATTCCTTTTCTTTCTTTTTCATTTCCAGCAACTGCTAACGGTTTTCCTTGTAATGATGGGTCATGAGCAATTTCAACAGATGCGAAAAAACAATTCATATCTACATGTAAAATAACACGACCATTTTTCGGATACATTTCTCGCATAGTACTCACCCCTTCAAAGAACATTTGTTCCTTCATTATATCAAATTCATGCACAATATAATAATTACTTATTCTTTTTATCCTTATTTTTGCTATACTTAATACGAGATATGGATATTATTGTAAAAGGAGTGATATGTTATGAAATCACACAGTAAACTCAACTATACATTTCTCGTTATTATATTAATCATCTTAATTAATTATTTATTACTCCCTATTTTTGATATAAACGTAGCAGGAATCCTTCCAAGTCTACTGGGCATTATAACAACATATATACTGCCATGGATTTTCTTGTATTGGCTGATCCGCCTTGTAAAAGCAATCGAATCAAAATAAAAAGCGTGTAAATCAATTATGATTTACACGCTTTTTCTATTACATTATTTCGCTACTTCTTCAATAATTGCAACAACTAATTCTGCTGTTTTCGCTAATTCCTCAACAGGGATTTTTTCGTTTGTTGTATGAATTTCTTCATAACCAACCGCTAAATTAACTGTTGGAATACCGTGTCCTGCAATTACGTTTGCATCACTTCCGCCACCACTTTGGTGAAGAGAAGGTGTACGACCAATATTTTCAGCTGCACGTTTTGCAACTTCTACAACGTGATCGCCATCAGCAAATTTAAATCCTGGATACATAACGTTTACTTCAACGTCTGCATGACCGCCCATTTCTTTTGCAGTTGTTTCAAATGCTTCTTTCATTTTCGCAACTTGTACTTCCATTTTCTCATTGATTAAAGAACGCGCTTCTGCAAAGATTTGTACATGATCGCAAACGATATTCGTTTGTGTACCACCTTCAAAACGTCCAATATTTGCAGTTGTTTCAGAATCAATACGACCAAGTGGCATCTTCGCAATTGCCTTCGCTGCGATAGTAATTGCAGATACACCTTTTTCTGGTGCTACACCAGCGTGAGCTGTTTTCCCGCGAATAATTGCATTCACTTTCGCTTGTGTTGGAGCTGCAACAACGATTTCACCAACTTTTCCATCGCTATCTAATGCGTAACCGTATTTCGCTGTAATGCGCTCACGATCTAACGCTTTTGCACCAACAAGACCAGACTCTTCTCCAACTGTAATAATAAATTCAATTTTACCATGAGGGATGTTTTTCTCTTTTAAAACACGAATTGCTTCAAACATGGATGCTAATCCTGCTTTATCATCCGCACCTAAAATCGTAGTACCATCCGATACGATATATCCATCTTTAATAGAAGGCTTAATTCCATTACCAGGAACTACTGTATCCATATGAGAAGTAAAGTAAATTGTATCAACACCATCTTTTGTTGCTGGTAATGTACAAATTAAATTACCTGCACCATGCCCAGTAACAGCCATTGTGTCATCTTCAAATACTTCTACACCTAAATCTGTAAATTTCTTTGTTAATACTTTGCAAATTTCTGCCTCAAATTTCGTTTCAGAATCTACTTGTACTAATTCCATAAATTCATTTACTAAACGTTCTTGATTAATCATAAGACTGCGCCTCCTGCACTACCATTATGTATGTAACACTATTAATTATAACAGAATTTCGCAAAAGTTTCGAAATACAAGACAAAAAACAGACGGTTTATATGTCTAGATAACCATCTGCTTTCTATTACTCATTTAACAATACCCAGCGCATATGATCTTCCCATACTCCATTTACCATTAACATCTTCCTAGACACGCCCTCATATTGAAAACCTATCTTCGTCACTACTTGTATAGATGCTAAATTCCGTGGCATAATCGGTGCTTCTATACGATGTAACTGAAATTCTTCGAAAGTAACTTGAATAGCTTTCCTAAGCGCTTCTGTCGTGTAACCTTTATTCAATTCTGCCTTATCTAATTTATAGCCGAGCACACAAGATTGATAAATGCCGCGAACGATTAGATTAAATGAGATACATCCAATAATTTTTGTATCATCACCCTTTTTAAAGATCCAAAGCCTGATGATTTTACCTTCTGCAAACTCTTTTCTATCCCTTTGTAACTTTTTCTTCTGATAATCTAACGTAAAAAAATCATCCGGTCTATACTCTTCCCAAGCTTTTAAAAATTCACGATTTCTGTCGTAATATTGAAGAACTTTTTCAGCATACGACTCATCAATTTCCCTTAAATGTAAACGATTTGTTTCATATATTTTCATCATCGTATCTCCATTCTTCAGCTTGCATAACAAAAAACTTATACTCTATCATTATTATATATTCTCTACATGCATACAAATTTCCTGTTATACTTTACATGCACTTCTCGAATTTTGTCACTTCTCTCCCCTTGTCCACAATATCATTTCTCGTTACAATGATATTGTACTGATTTGCAAGGAGGTTTAACGATGCATAAAAAAGCTCAAAAAGTTATGGTTTATGTAATGCTAATTTCTATGCTTGTAACAACATTACTTGCTGGCGCAAGTATGTTTTGGTAAAAAGGACGATGTGTTCGTCCTTTTTTTACTTTTTACATATAACATAATAAAATAAACCATCTCGAT
>NZ_BPLI01000118.1:0-302 GCF_019656175.1 Bacillus sp. BML-BC051 | reverse complement strand
GTTCCGCTTCGGTTATGTCTGCCAAGTTTTTATGTATCAGGGCTCGTCCTTCTGCGGTGTACTTGTTAATGACTTGCTTTTTCATCATCGGGTTTTTGTGTTGAATATAGGAGATTGGTAGGATGGGACGTTTCATGAGAAATCTCATCATTTTTGACTTTAGATATGGTTTAATACCTTTGTCTTTTCCTTTATATTCTCCTATATTCGTGTATCCATTTGTATTGCTTTTACCTCCAGTTGTTGACTTAGGGAATCTGTTATACATTATGTGGTCAAGATTATGGTTCATTTTACTGAAA
>NZ_BPLI01000117.1:0-2883 GCF_019656175.1 Bacillus sp. BML-BC051 | reverse complement strand
GGTGCGAGACGTTCTCGAGTAAGTAATGCGGGAGCATAGGCGACAACGAGGACTATTCTTAATTGTAGAAACATCGAAAACAATAAAGAGTAGGATAACTGTTCAGGCGAGTGAGAGGAATGAAGGAGTAACGCCCCGAAACTCTCCCAGTGAGATTCCCAACTGCATACACTCGGCAGAGTGAGATGTTGGAAGCAGGGTAAAACATGCGGTTACGGTTCGTAGTGTCTATATGGATAACCGAAAGCCAGCAGGAATAATAAACCGGCTGGAACTAACTAAGTACCGTATGCTGTCAACCGACAAGGTGAGAATGTGTAAACACTGACGAACTTGCGAATGTACACCTCGATAGGTTTACGGGTCAGAAATGATTCGGAGTCTGAAAATAAGACTTGTCTAATGGATTGGAAACATCGCATAGTGACCAATCCTAACGTTGTTACAGGCAACGGAGCTAGACACGGGGTAAAGCAAGCACCTAAATCGGAGATTGAAAGATCTTTAAAACAACGATAGTCTGAACGGAACGTCGAAAGCCACTAACGTTGGGTCTATGACTCTATCGGCGGATATAGTTGAATACGAAACGGGTAACCGAGGGAAGTATTCTTAATAGTGGTGAGAGTAGTGGCACGACCGTTGAAGATTCTGTAATGGAATTGGAGGAACAGCCACAAGCCTATTTGTAGGAACTGAAATTTCATCTAATCTTGCATGGATTCTGGTAAGACTCAAAAGGTCACCAAATCAATATGAGAGTAGGTGATAGACCATGAATGATAGAACTAAGTCCACGCCAAAGAATAAGAAACTAAGACACAACGAATACTACGGTATCCAAACTTTCTTAGATAACTTATACCAGAAGGCAACAAAGAAAAATTCTTTTAAAAATTTAATGCCTATCATTATATCAGATGAAAATATACTCCTCGCGTTTCGTAATATTAAAGGAAACAAAGGGAGTAAAACAGCAGCTTGTGACAATGTAAACATTAAGGATATTGAGAGAATGGAACAAAGCTATTTCTTGAACGAAGTAAAAAGACGCTTTCAAAACTACCAACCGCAGAAAGTAAGGCGCAAGGAAATACCGAAACCCAATGGGAAAACCAGACCTCTGGGAATACCAAGTATGTGGGATAGGATTATCCAACAATGCATCTTACAAGTAATGGAGCCTATCTGTGAAGCACACTTCTGTAACCGAAGTCATGGATTTCGCCCAAACAGAAGTGCTGAAAATGCTATAGCAGACGCAACAAAACGGGTAAATCAGCAAAACCTTACATATGTGGTGGATATAGACATTCAGGGATTCTTTGACGAAGTAAGTCACGTCAAACTCATGCGCCAACTATGGACACTGGGTATTCGTGACAAACAACTACTAGTCATTATCCGGAAAATATTGAAAGCGCCAGTGCAACTGCCTAACGGCAAAACGATATTTCCGACCAAAGGTACCCCGCAAGGTGGTATCCTTAGTCCACTACTCGCCAATGTTAACCTTAACGAATTTGACTGGTGGATTAGTAATCAATGGGAAACTTTCAAAGCCAAGAAGGTAAAGCCGAGATTGAAAGATGGGATTTGGAGTAATGACACTGTAACATATTGTCTATCCAAAACATCCAAGATGAAACCAATGTATATCGTAAGATACGCAGATGATTTTAAAATCTTTACAAATACACGTAGGAATGCGGAGAAAATTTTCGAAGCAACTCAAATGTGGTTAGAAGAACGTCTAAAACTGCCTATCTCAACCGAAAAGTCTAAAGTAACCAATCTGAAAAAGCAACAGAGTGAATTCTTAGGTTTCACTCTTAAGGCTGTAAAGAAAGGTAAGAAGAACGGTAACACACGATACATTGCAGTAACACACATCTCTCCAAAAGCACTGGAAAAAACAAAACAAGATTTAGCAAAACAAGTGAAAAGGATACAGAGAACCCCAAACTCTAATGAAACAATTAAGAGAATCAGTATATACAACAGCATGGTCATTGGTAAGCACAACTATTATAAAATAGCAACGCATGCTTCCCTGGATTTCAGTAAAATGAACCATAGTCTTGGTCACATGATGTATAACAGATTCCCAAAGTCAAAAATTAGAGGAAAAAGCAACACAAACGGATACACGAATATAGGGAAATATAAAGGGAAAGACAGAGGTATTAAACCATACCTAAAGTCAAAAGCGATGAGATTTCTCATGAAATGTCCTATTTTACCAATCTCCTATATTCAACACAAAAAACCGATGATGAAAAAGCAATCTATTAACAGATACACCGCAGAAGGACGAGCCCTTATACACAAAAACTTGGCAGAAATAACCGAAGCGGAACTGAAATGGTTAAGAGAAAACCCAGTTATAAATGAACGGGCAACCATAGAATACAATGATAATCGAATTTCTCTTTATATTGCACAAAAAGGAAGATGCAGTGTAACAGGTGAGAAACTCTCGCCTTGGGACATCCACTGTCACCATAAGCGATTATGGAGTGAAACAAGGGATGACAGCTACAAAAATCTTACCATCATCAAGCCAAGTGTCCATACACTAATACACGCGACCAATATAGAAACCATAAACCAATTCCTCAATAAATTAAAACTCAACGAGGAACAGTTAGGCAAACTTAATAAATTGCGGAAATTAGTCAAAAATGAGGAAATCTGTATGTAATCACAAAATGAAGTGGATATGGAACATGAACAACTAGCGTTGTTTGCTTAGAGCTTATCATTATTAGATGAAAAGAAAACTACAATATAGGTGGACCGCGGTATGCCGTGAAAGTGGCACGTACCGTGCGGATCGGGGGAAAAGTTGGAGATAACCTCAAAGACTTACCTATCGACAAT
>NZ_BPLI01000116.1:0-2946 GCF_019656175.1 Bacillus sp. BML-BC051 | reverse complement strand
TAATTTTATTTACTTATATTAACGTCACCCTTTCCCGTCTCGCTCTATCCATCGTACAGTCTTCTCTACATCTAACTCCGTATACGTCTTTTCTCCATATCGGACAGACTCATATATCGGAATAATATCTCGCGTTCTACAAATTCTACTTAACCATTGTTGCATCGTTTCATATGTCCTTCTCTGTTCGTGAAATGGTAAAGTTCTTTCCCATTCAACTAACGTTTTCCTTATCGTATCTTTAGGTAACGGCTGTTCAAACTGGTGCTTCACTTTCTTGTTCTTTTCGGTTCTATCCGTATTTTCCTTTGTTATCGATTGGTTATCCTGTTCTATTTCTGATTTTGTTACCTTTTTCCTCATTAATTTATAAAAAGCATATAGAATGACCAATGCAATAATTACATAAAAAACGACACTAATCCATGAATTTGAAAGAACAGAAAACACATCAGTCCATGAATTTTTTCGTACAAAAAGTGGAATTTTCCTATCTATTTTTGTTCTTGTATCTACAACTCCTGTTTCTTCATCTATAATTCTTTCAGGTTCATCAAACTGTGCGTCTACACTAGTAAAATCATAATTTCTTTCCGATAGTGTCTCCGTCTTACTAGAAAAAAGCCCTTTTACTATGTCTTGTACATGCACAACACCTTGTGATAACGTTATCGCACTAACCGTAAAGAAAAGTAGTATTAATACTCTAACACTCCACAACTTCACTTGCATATGTCGCCCTTTATTAGCCATGATATAAACCCCTTCTTATTCTTTAATTACGACCCATTTATTCGTTCTGGTGTATTTCCTTGGAGAAGTACCAAGAATTAAAGGAACTGCATCCAATTCTTTACGACGAAAGCCTGCGGTGTAAAAATAAGTAGAAGATACAGGCGTATCTTGGTCCGATATTGAGGCAAGTACTTTTAATACATTTTGCAAATGTTTCCGGTTATGACCGTTCTTTATATGCAACAATCCATTATCTTTTACGCTATTGATCCAAACTTCAAATGAACAGTTTTGCATGAGCAGTTGTTTACATATGCCTGCCGTTAATTCAATGAGTTCCTCTATATCATTTCTCAAAGAAATTCCACTTTTATTTTGCAAGTTGAGATATATCGCATATTTATCTGATTGTGTTCGCTCGTACTTTTTCGCGGTTATTGTCCCTGTTTTCGCTGTTGCACTCCAGTGGATGGAACGAAAATCTTCATTTTCATACGACTTCACTCCCATTACTTTCGTTTCATCATATAAGGGTGATGACATCGCTTTTCGAAATCCTCGTGACCATTCTTGTAATTCAGGAACTTGCATTTTCGGAACAGCTGGTAAAACTAAATAGGACGGCGTTTCAACTTGTTTATATGTTATATGGTTCGTTATGAATCCAAAGGGATCCGTAATGACAATTTCAACTTCTTCCCATTTCGCAATTCCTCTTTTTACAGCTACAGCTTGCAAATCAAATGAAACTGACTCTCTTCCTTTTATATTAAAATTCATATAATAATTTGAACCTGTACTATGATTTTTGTTTATTTCATCATGATTCCAAGTCAGCTTATTTTCACATTTAAATCGAAATACGATATTAAAAATAGGAAATAACGACTTGTTTGAAATTTTCATTTTGCACACATTCGCTTCACCTATAAAAACGTTTGAATTCCCTTGACTGTATTCCCATTCAACACGAGATACTTTACGTATGTACACATGCATCGCACCTATTAAAATTACATACAAAAATACGAGAGATAAAAACAGTAGATTACTTGAAAATACACATAAAATAACGGCTACAACTGACATAACTCCCATTACGAAAGGCTCCGCTAAAGGTGTATACACAAGCTGTTGATTCATCGTATATTCTCCATTGGCACATTAATTCTATGAAGAATTTCTTTCATGATTTGTTCTTTCGTCGTTTTCATCTCCCCCTCAATCGTTAACGTTAAACGATGAGCACAAATGGATGCTGCGAGCGTCTTAATATCATCTGGCGTACAGTAATCTCTTTCATTTAATATAGCCCGCGCTTGAATCGCTCTCATAAATGCCAACGTCCCCCGCGGGCTTACACCAATTTCAATTAACTCATGTATACGCGTAGCTTCTATAATTTCAAGAAGATAATCTTGCACATCACTTCCTACTAACACTTCTCTTGCACGTTTTTGCATCATAATAATTTCTTCACTTGAAATAATAGAGTGTAATGTTTCTAACGGATCATTCATTTGAAACCGATTCATCATTTCCTTTTCAGCTTCTCTCGTAGGATAACCTTGACGTATAGTTAGTAAAAAACGGTCTAGTTGAGCATCAGGTAAAGGAAATGTACCGGCCGATTCAAGGGGATTTTGCGTTGCAATTACTAAAAAAGGTTCTGGTAATGAATGTGTCTGTTTCGCAATTGTCACAGTACGTTCTTCCATCACTTCCAGTAACGAAGATTGTGTTCTCGGTACAGCACGATTAATTTCATCCACTAATACTATATTTGCAAAAATAGGCCCTAACCTCGTTTTAAAATCCGATTCCTTCACATTAAAATATTCAAGACCAATAACATCTCCGGGCAAAGTATCCGCTGTAAATTGTATTCTTTGAAATTTTGCGTCCACGCTTTTAGCCAAACTTTTCGCTAATGTTGTTTTTCCTGTCCCCGGTACATCTTCTAATAAAATATGTCCTTTTGCTATGAGAGCTATGGCTGCAAGTTCTATCGATTCATCTTTTCCTATAATAACTTTCGAAATATTATTAGTGATTTTCTTTAATGTGTTCATCTATTTATCTCCCACTTTCCATTATCCAGAAAATTAAGAATTATTATTTTCCAAATTATAACACATCACGGTAAAAGTAAATATATTCCTGTCAAAATAAAAAAGATGACCCTAGCACTATGAACTGAACCCCGAATAG
>NZ_BPLI01000115.1:0-3178 GCF_019656175.1 Bacillus sp. BML-BC051 | reverse complement strand
GTTCTGCCATGATTGCAACGCAATCATCCGGTTTAACTCCAAGGCTTCTTAGTTTATGCGCTAGGGCATTTGCTCTTCGGTTTAGTTCTTTGTATGTGATTTCTTCATCTTCAAAAGTTACTGCGATATGATTTGGTGTCTTCTCTACCTGTTCTTCGAACAGTTCAACTACCGTCTTTTCTCTTGGATACTCACTAGAAGTATTGTTAAATCCTCCTGTGATAAGAGCTTTTTCTTCTTCTGTTGTTGCGTCTATTTCTATTAGTTTTTTCTGTGGGTTTAAAGCAATTTCTTGCAGTACTGTTTTTATCCTTGTAAGTATGCTTTGCATTTCACTTTTTTCATACTCATTTGGATTGTACATCATATCCCACCCTAACTCTGTACCATCAAAATGTGCACTGAGAGTCATTGCATAATTCGTTTGTTCTCTTGCAGACTCCATTCCTATCTGAAGTCCATTTTCACCACTCTTTAATCGCTCTTCATTTACATAATAGTTCTCAAATACAAATAATGTTTTTATCAAGGCAGAACCTAATTGTGTTTGTTTTTGGATTTCCGCCAATGAACAATAATCATAATTACTTCCTTCAATCCCCTGTTTCTGAAGTACTCGTAACAATTCCGCAACCGTCATATCCACTTTTCTTTTTACTCTGACTGGTATTGTATTTACAAATAGACCTACGATTTCTTCAATTCCCTTTATCTTCGCATTTCTTCCTGATACAACTTTTCCAAATACTACATCATCCGTACGATTGTATTTTTGTAACACAATACCCCAAGCGGCTTCCATAACAGTATTTATTGTCACATGATTAGCTAGTGCCACCTCATTCAATCTTTGGCTGATTTCTTTATCTAAACTTACTCGTATACGGCTCATTTGTTCTTCGGTCGGTGCTGGCTTTTTCATTGGCTTTATGTCTGCAGGCTCTTCATATTCTGATAAAAGCTCTGTCCAATATTCCATGCCGTTTTCTTTATCCTGACTCTCAAGCCACTTGGCATATTCACTATATCCAGCGGTGTTCTCTTTCTCTTTGTCAATACTGTTTTCTATTTTTTCTATACTTACACCATTTTTTAACTGTTGGTAATATCTTAGGAAATCACCGAATACCAATGACATACACCATCCATCCATAATGATGTGGTGGATATTCCATATCAGTTTATGAGCCTCATTATTCCGTTTAATATACTTTACTCTTAAAAGTGAATCTATTTCTAAATCAAAGCCACGCTTTACATCTAGGCTTACGATTTTTTCTATCTCTTTTTCTTGTTGCTCTTGGCTTACTTGAGTCAGATCAATTTCTTCATATTCAACTTCTTTGTTTTTCAACACAATCTGCCTTGGTTTAGATAGGTTTTCCCTAGCTATAGTCGCCCTTAATACCTCATGCCTTCTTGCCAATAACTTAAGAGCTTGTCCTATCATTTCAGGATTCGTTTTTCCTTTTAAGTTGTACACACTCTGTACCACATAACTAGTTGATTCTTTATCCATTACATTGTGGAACAACATTCCTTCTTGCAATGCTGTAAGAGAATATATATCTTCGATATCAGAAAAACGAGTTCTTAATACTGACAAGTCTGATGTCTTTAAATCGTTTGTCGAATAATCAGATACGGTCTTCCTACTCTCTTTTTGATGAGAACAGTATGCCACAATTCCAACTAACATTTCCTTATATAGTACTCCAAGCTTGTTCATTGTCTCTTCTGAATACTGCTTCATATCGTACATGATTACAAAAGATAATTTATTCTGTGTGATACTACCATTAAAGTTAATAGTTCCTGGCAAACTATTTTCTTTAGAAATACTCAACCCTGCCGAGAAGGTTGGTATATTTTCGCTCTCCTCATGTTCTGCATCACCATTCAAATCTCCTAGATAGTTGAAATATAAATCAGGTTTTATATCAGATTTTTCTTCCATTAACAATCCATACCCAATCCCGTGATTCGGCACGTTTCTAAGCATTTCCTTTGTCTCTATGATACTCTCAGTGATATCTTCCTTACACTCTATAACGACAGGATACATGCTCGTAAACCAACCAACGGTTCGGTCTATCGCTATCGGCTTATGAATATCTTCTCGTCCATGCCCTTCTAAGCCAACAGATACCTTGGTTTGTCCCTTCAGCTTCCTTACAGCCATCGCTAGTGCACTCAGCAATAAATCATTGATTTCTGTATTAAATGCTTTTCCTGCTTCATACATTAGTTTTTTCGTTTCATTCTCATTAAAACAGATGTCTACATTTCCATATCCCATACCGGTACCATCTGTATCACACTCAACTCTTCCGAGTTTCACTTCTTCAATTACAGTTTCCCAGTACTTTTTTTCCTGCCTCAACTTTTTACTATTTCTGTATTCACTAAGCGCTTCACTCCACGCCTTATAAGATGCCGTTTTCTTCGGTAACACAATTTCTGTTCCTTCTTCCACTTGTTTCAGAGCAGTAGTAAAGTCCTCCAGTAATATTCGCCATGATACCCCATCTACCACTAAATGATGTAGACAAATCATTAAATAATTACCCACGTCTGTTTTAAATAGAGCGCTCTTTAGTAACGGACCGTTCTCTAAATCTATGCTACCTTGTAAACGAGTACATTCCGCTTCAACTTTTTCTTCAACATTTGGTTCGCCATTAAAATCATACACACTGAAATCATACAGTTTACTTTCCCTGCTACTCAGTATTTCAAGCGTACCCTTTCTATAAACAGCCCGTAACACATCATGATGAATCACTAAGGCTTCCAAAACCTTTTTCAAGGTTTCTTCTTCTCTTGAATCTACTGGTACCATCATCGCCTGATTAAAATGGCTTGGTTTAGTAAGATTCCATGCTTCAAATGTTTGTAAAATTGGTGTCGCTACAACAGTTCCTGTTACTTCATGTTGCTCATAGCTGTTTTCTCCTGCATCTATAGCCACATATGCAATCGCTTCAACCGTATGTTTGCTCATGATTTCTTTTACAGAGATATCATACCCTGCTTCGCGCATCTTAGAAACGATTCTGATTGCCTTAATAGAATCTCCGCCAAGTTCAAAGAAACCATCCTTAACGCTTATATTTTTCACACCTAATATTTCACTAAATATTTCACTTACAATTTTTTCAGTTTTATTTCTCGGCGC
>NZ_BPLI01000114.1:0-9116 GCF_019656175.1 Bacillus sp. BML-BC051 | reverse complement strand
TGCATTTCCGCTTTAGTGTTCTTTTTTTAGTTCTATACTAAAGAGATAAACATGTTCATTTTCTTGTAATATTTGGTCAATAGCGCTTTTTTCCTCAAGCATTGGGATTCTTACGGTTTCTTTATTCGTTTTTATTATAGCTGTTAAAGTCGTTTTTTGATTATATTTTAATTTTATAGTAGATTGAAGAGTAGTAGATGCAGAGCTATTTATACTCGGAGGTGCTTCTTCAGGAACGAGCATGGAACTACCTTCAATATTAACATACCAATGTTTTTGCGCTTGTATATCTTTATCGAGTTGGGATTGAGGTGGTAAAAAAGAAAGCTTTACTTTCTTTTTTGGAAAATGTGAGGTAGCTGTATTTACAATTTCGTTTGTTTTTTTACCATTTTGATAATAATCAATTGTGGCATGTATTTCATCTTTTTCATTTTTAAGTGTAACGCTGTAAAACATGCTGTTTCCTTCTTGAAAAGGAGTCATTTGTAAAATAGAAGATTGCTCTTCTGTTAATTTGTATGGCTCAACAATCGCGATCTCATTGTTTTTAAGTGGGCTACAACTTGTAAGAAATAATAAAAACAAGATTGATAGTAATTTTATACGCATGCAATCCCCTCCTTTTTACAATTATATTCTTAATATGATTTTTTTACCATTTTATTCTCTAGGACTAAAGACTTAGAACAAATTCAGATTGTAGTGCGATGTTTAAAATGTCATATTTTTATACACTTGTAGTATAGAATGAGTTTGTTATGAAGTAAGGTAGGGGAAGAACAGATGTCTTTATGTCAGTTAGTGAGAAAAAATATAAGAACATTTGCTGCCAAAAGGATGAAGCAATTTATGTGGGTTGCTATGAGTACTATGATTTTATTTTTTATGATATCGCTTCAATTTAATGAAGTAGTTGTTGAGAAATTAGGAATTACATTTTTATTTCAAATGTGTTTTTACACGCTGTTTCTTATATTCATTTTTATATGTACTTTTACTACATATAAAATAACGTTTTCTCTGCTGCAAATGAGGAAAGAGGAAATTAAATCTTATGTAGCAGAGAATAGGAACGCATTATGTTTATTATGTCAGGAGCAATTATTCATTTATGGCGTAGCGTTTGTTTTTGGATTAGTTAATGGGATGTTATTTTTGAAATTATTTACGATTATCTTTATGAAAATAGCAGGGATACAAGGGATAAATAGTGCACCGATTACAATATATGCAATAGTAGTTGTTAGTATAATTATGATCGTTATCGTCCTATTATCGATGATACAATGTTTTCGATTTGTTCAAAGTTTACAATATGAAAATTTATTTCATTTCAAGGAAAAGGCATGAGAAATCATGCCTTTTCCTATTTTACACATAAAAATAATCATGTTACAGTGTAAAGACCTGACAAAGAATGGGAAGGAAAGGTTGTATAGAATGACAAACGAACAATCAATTGTAAAGGTTGAGCGATTAACGAAGCGAATCGGTTCAAAGACACTTGTAGAAAATATTAGTTTCGAAGTTAAAAAGGGCGAAGTAGTTGGCTTGCTCGGACCAAATGGTGCTGGAAAAACGACTTTAATGAGAATGATGGTCGGCATGATTCGTATGACAGAGGGCGAAGTTTGGATTGACGGTCAATCTGTAAAACAGCAATTTGAAAGTACTGCTTCGAAAATTGGAGCAGTAATTGAGACACCGGAATTTTATCCTTTCTTGAGTGGCTATGAAAATTTAACATATTTCGGAAGAATGAATGGTAACGTGACAGAAGAACGTATCGATGAAGTAGTGAAATTGTTAGGGATGGGGCAAGTAATTGACCGCAAAGTAAAAGCATATTCACTTGGCATGAGACAACGTTTAGGAATTGCTCAAGCACTTATTCACGATCCAGATGTATTGATATTAGATGAACCAACGAATGGATTAGATCCTAGTGGAATACATGAAATGAGAATGTACATAAAGAAAATTGCACATGAACAAGGAAAAGCGGTACTTGTATCTAGTCACTTACTTTCAGAAGTTGAATTAATGTGTGACAGAGTTATCATTATTCAGCACGGAGAATATGTCGCGACGCAAAATATTCAGCATAATCAAAGCGAAGAGATGGAAACAATTCGTATACGTGTAGATGATGCGAATAAAGCGGCAGAAATGTTAGAGCAAGATGTTTTAATAAAAGGAAATGATTTACTTATTAATGTAAAAGATGAAGAAATCCCAAATGTTATTCGTACATTGCTTGAGAAAAATATTCAAGTGTATCGTGTATATGAAGAAAGAAAAACGTTAGAAGAGCAATTTTTAGAATTAACAGGGGGAAAAGATATTGTTTAATTTAGTGTATAACGAACTGTATAAAATATTTAAGCGAAAGCGAACGATTATTCCCTTTGCAGTTATTGCAGTATTAATAATTGGATTAGGATGGGTTACGGTAAAGTATTTAGAACCGGAAACAAAAGGATGGAAAGCCGATTATACAGAACGAACTGTAGAAATTGAGAAAAAACTAGGCATGAAAAAAGAAGCTATTTTAGCAGAGCGATCTGGGGACGAGCTTGTAAAGGAATATCAGCTGAAGATGAAGTATTTAGATACAGATACAGCGCCGGCAAGCAGCTCTCCGCTTTCTTTCATGAGAGATACAGGTTTTATCGTATTTCCAATATTGCTCCCATTTATCCTCGTGTATGCAAGTACAATTTTTGCGAATGAATATAGCTGGGGAACATATAAATTTTTAACGATACGACCAGCAAGTCGCTTTAAAATTTTGACAGCGAAATTTTTAGCAATTGTCATATTTGCAGCGTTATTGTTTATATTTAATATGATTTTCTCCACTTTATGTGGACTTATTATTTATAAATTCCAGCAGCCTGCATGGAGCGAGTTTATTTTCCAAGACGGAAATATTATAAAACAAAATATTTTTGTAGAAGCTAGTAAGTATTATATTTTATCGTGGTTGCCGACCATTGTGTACGCAGCGTTTGCATTTATGATTTCTGTGTTAACAAGATCTAGCGGAGGCGCGATTGGTATTTCACTATTTCTTGCTTTATCAGGAAACATTGCATTATTAGCAGCAACTAGATATGATTGGGCGAAATATTTATTGCCAGCAAACACAGATTTATACAGTATTGCAAAGAGTGGAAGTTTTATTGATGGAGTAACGTTACCGTTTGCTTCATGTATGTTATTACTGTATTTATTTGTATTTTTAAGCATTTCCTATACCGTATTTTTAAAACGTGATTTAACTTAGTAAAAAAGGAGCCGTTAAGTATCTCTTAACGGCTCTTTTTTATGCAAATTGTTTAAGTGCTTTTTCAGCTAACAAAGCGAAGTATTCTGCACTTATCGGTAACGCTCGCTCGTCTACTGTAAAAGCAGGATGATGCCATTCATGTGTACCACTCGTTCCCATAAAGACGAATGAACCAGGTATTTCTTGTTGATAAAAAGAAAAATCTTCTCCGGCCATTGACGGGGTAGGAGAGATGATATTTAAATTCATTGTTTCTGCAACTTGAGTCGATAAGTTTGTTAGAGATGTATCGTTATGAACAGCAGGAGGGCCTGCAAAAAAACGAAATTCTGTTTCTACACCTAATGCGTCAGAAACCCCTTGAATAATACGTTTCATTAGTGCGGGAATTTTTTCACGTGTTTCCGTTTGGAATGTACGTACAGTTCCTTCCAGCGTAGCTTTTTCCGGAATAACGTTCCACGTATTTCCGGAATGAATGTTTGTGACACTAACGACTGCATTATGAGAGGAACTTATATTCCGGCTTACAATTGTTTGGAGTGCCATAACAATTTGAGAGGACGCGACAATAGGGTCTACCCCAGCATCTGGTACAGCTGCATGTGTACCAACTCCGTGAATTTTAATTTCAAATCGATCAACCCCGGCCATGAGTGGACCATCTTTAATACCGATTGTACCTACTGGTAAATCAGGTTTATTATGCATACCGAAAATAGCTTGCACATCACGTAAATGTCCGGCTTCAATTACTTTGCAAGCACCATCGCTACTTTCTTCAGCTGGCTGGAATATAAAGCGTACCGTTCCGCTAAGAGAAGATTCTTTTTCTTTTAATAAATAAGCGGCACCTATAATAGCAGCTGTATGAAAATCATGCCCACAAGCGTGCATCCTGCCGTGAATTTTTGAAGCGTACGGCAAATTTGTTTCTTCTTGAATAGGAAGGGCATCAATATCAGCACGGATCGCTATAATCGGTCCGCTATGATTCCCTGAAATTTCAGCAATAACGCCTGTTTCTAAACTAGAATGTATAATCGTAATGTTTTTCTCTTCTAACCAATTCTTTATAGCTTTCGTCGTTTCAAATTCTTCGTATGATAATTCTGGATGCTCATGCAAATTTCGACGAATAGAAATGAGTGCCTCCGTTAATTGTTCTAGATTTGCTGCCACTTATCATGCCCTCTTTCTTAAATGAAGTATTTACATTAAGTATACAATAAGAAAGGAGAGGATTCTCAAATGAAAATCCTCTCCCGTTTTATCATTTCCCAACAGAAAACTCCCACCTCAAGGAATGGGTAGGACATGTTCCAATGAGTAGGTGGGAGCTGAATAACGGTTAGGCAATAGCCTAAAGGTTCTTCTTGGTGAAGAATCAGTATAAGGTACCGGTATCGTAATCAGTTCGTTCCTATAGAAAGAAAATGTTATAGCTCAGAGGAATTTTTAAATCTACGAAATTGTTTCATTTGTATTTTTTTGAAAGGGACAGAGGACTTTCGACAAAAAAAAGAAATGATACGTGATCAGTATTTTTTGGTTATATCATGATATCGTTCCTATGCATATCATGAAAAAGATTGTAAACAAATAAAAAAAGGAAGTGAGGTGAAAAGCCTGAACCTGCGTGAATGGAAGTGTCCTTCTTGTGGTATGTATCATGATAGAGATGTGAACGCAGCGGAAAATCTGAGAAAAGAGGCCATAAGGCTCCTAACCGTAGGGATTACGGGGATTGCCTACTCATAAAACTGAGGGATACCTTAGTGTTCGTAGGAATCCCCCACTTCAAACAGCTCGTTAGAGTGTTAAGTGGGGGTAGTTCAAGCTGCCAATTTTTTGTGTGTATGATGTTTACGATAACGTCCACGCATTGCATAGGCAATTTGCGGGATAGCAATACCGATTAAAATAAGTGATACACCGAACCATTGTGAAGAGAGCACAGCTTCTTTTAAAACGAATACAGACATAATTGTTGTAACTGGTAGTTCTGCTGCGCCAAGAATAGTCGCTAAGCCAGAACCGATCTTTGGAATACCAATTGTAAAGGCAATAGAAGGAATAACGATACTAAATGTTCCTAAACCTAAACCGTATTTCCAAAGTCCTTCAGAAATTGCACCGCTAAAAATAAATGTTGGCGGGAATACAATCATTACTAAAGTTAAAGCGCCAGTCATTAAGAGAACGCCACGTGGTAATGAAGGTACCTCAACAGCAACTTTTCCGCTCACGAAAATGTATGTTGCGAATGTAACAGCAGATAATAAGCCTAGTATGATTCCAGTCATATCGAAATCACCTGCTGATTTTTCTAGTAAACCACTTGATAAAAATGTACCTGCAAGTAAGAAAATAACGGAAATCACCTTTTCTCTTGAAGGTAATGTTTTTGTTGCGACTGCTTCAATAATAATTCCGACCCAAACGAATTGGAATAAAAGTATAATTGCAATAGATGCTGGTACAGTTTTTAATGAAGCATAATAAAAAATTCCAGTGAAGCTTGCAGATGTACCTGCAACGAATAAAATTAATGCTTGTTTTAATGGAACACGATGTCTAGAAAATAGAAGTGTAATAGCAAGCAAAATAATCCAACCGAACAAATATTGGCTGCCAATTACTTCTCCAAGTGAAAATCCTTCTGCATAGGCAAGTTTAACGAAAATAGCTAAAATTCCATAACTACACGCTCCTAATAAAACTAAAAGAGAATAACGAAGCATGAAAAATTCCTCCCATCTATATGAAATTGTTCCTAACGGACATATATAACTAGAGGGAAGTATACAAAATTAAAAATGAAGGGTCAAATAAAAGAAAAGTGTGACATTTTATAGAATAATAATAAAAGTATGATATTTATGCATAATCTTGAAATTAATAATAATAGAAGTATTATAAAATCAGCTTTGTATTGTATAAAGACAGCATTTGAAAAAAATATTTTTTAACTAATATGTATGTAGACGTACTCGTAACGTGCTAATCATTTGAGAAACTATGTTACCTTTGTTATGTTAATAACAATTAGAGAAGTTTCGTAGTTCAATTGAGATTTTTCTATATAATAGAAGGAAATGAAAACGTTTTTTAGAAACTGTGTGAAAGGGCAAGTTTTTCTTATTATCACGTTGGAAAAGTTATTTCACGAATTGTTCACAGTATTTTTATATGTTTTTGCTACAATATGTAAGGAGAGGAGTGGAACAATGCAAGATATTAGTATTTTTTTAGCGTTTGGCGCCGGGTTTTTATCATTTATTTCCCCATGTTGCTTACCGCTTTATCCGGCATTTTTATCGTACATAACAGGTATGTCGGTTTCTGAGTTGAAAGAAGAAAATGCAATGCTTCGCAAGAGAAGTATGATACATACAGCGTTTTTCTTACTTGGATTTTCAATTATATTTATTGCAATTGGATTTGGTACAAGCTTTATCGGAGGTATCTTTACAAATTATAAAGATTTAATTAGACAGTTAGGTGGTATATTTATCATCGTGTTCGGTCTTATTATTGTCGGTGTGTTTAAACCGAAATTCTTAATGCAAGACCGTAAATTTACGTTTAAAAATCGTCCGAGTGGCTATTTGGGATCTGTTTTAATTGGATTGGCCTTTGCTGCAGGGTGGACACCTTGTACAGGACCTATTTTAGTATCTGTCATTGGATTAGCAGCAACAAACCCAGAATCAGCAATGATTTATATGATTGCATACATACTTGGATTTGCTATCCCATTTTTCGTGCTATCATTCTTTATTACGAAAATGTCTTGGATTAAAAGAAATAGTATGAAATTCATGAAAATCGGGGGATACGTTATGATTGTCATGGGTATCTTCCTATACTTTAACTGGATGACGAAAATTATCGTATATTTCTCAAGTTTATTTGGTGGTTTTACCGGTTTTTAGTATTATTCTGTGAAAATGTTGGAAATACTAACGGAAAAGCATATAATGAAAGTATATTTTGCATATAGCCACAAAAAAGGATGAGAAAATATGAACATAGTTGTTTTATCCAGTATCGTTGCTGTTTGTATGGCTGTCGGTGCGATGTTTATTCGTTTAAAAGCAGCTAAGAAACCTGCAACATTGAAAAAAATTATACTTCCACCATTTTTTATGAGTACGGGAGCATTGATGTTTGTTTTTCCAGAATTTCGACTAACTCCAGCAGAAATATTAGAAGCAATTGGCGTCGGTTTGTTTTTCTCTATTTTTCTTATTAAAACATCTAAATTTGAAATTAGAGGACAAGAGATTTATTTGAAGCGTTCAAAAGCATTTGTTTTTATATTAATTGGATTACTTGTCGTACGGATTGTATTTAAAACATACTTAAGTCAATCCCTTGATTTAGGACAACTTAGTGGCATGTTCTTCTTACTGGCGTTCGCGATGATTGTATCATGGAGAATTGCAATGTACCGTTCCTTTACGAAATTACAGAAGGAAATGGAAAAAGAAGATGGTTTTTATAATGAAAAAGATATGAAACTAACTTAAAACTGTATAGGTAATAAATAAAAAGACAGCGTTTTTGACGCTGTCTTTTTATTTATATTGTTAACACCTTCTGTCCCAGCCGCGTCGTATAAAACGTTCTCCATTAAAGAAACAATTTAAATTTGGTGAGACGAATGGACCGATAAACGTAATAATATTTGGTTCTGAAGTTTCATCAACAGGAATCGGTGGTTTAGTAGGATCAGGTCTAAGTGTATAGCGAACGCGGGCGGTATTTCTAATGAGTCCGTTTCGTGGCTCTGCTGTTACTTGAACGATAAAACGGACAACAATGGATTCACCTGGATTAACCGTTTCAATTAGAATTCCAATAGTTGGATTACTTCCAGGACGTAAAACGCCGTTTACTGTTACTGAATCTGAATAGAAAGTAACTTCGGGAGGTAGTGGATCGGTAATGAGTACATTATTTGCAGCGATAGCGCCATTGTTAGTAAAGGTAAGTGTATATGTGATGAAGTCACCGAGTTCCACACTATTTACATTCGCTGTCTTAATAAATGTGTTTGGCTCATTAGGGTTTACTTCTATTGTAATTGGTGGTGTTGTTGTCGTTGTCGTGACAGGTGGTCTAGTTGGATCAGGTTGAGAAGTAAACGTAATGGACGCAATATTTGTAATCATTCTATTAGGTGGAAGTGTAGTAACCTGTACTTGGAATGAAATAGTTACTGATTCTGCTGGATTAAGAGTTCCGACTGGAATGCCTGTGGATGGATTTGCGTTTGGAACGGGAATGTTATTAATTGTGACACTATTTGGAATGAATGATGTGCCGACAGGAAGTGAGTCTGTAACAGAGATATCAGTGATAGGAATCGTACCTTCATTTTGGAATGCAATAGTAAATGTAATCGTATCACCTACTGAAACGATGGATTTATCAGCGGTTTTTATCGGAGTAATAGTCCCAACATTGACAGGGGTAATCGTAGTAGGTGTAGGCGTAGTAACGGATACAGGTGGCTTAGTAGGATCAGGTTGGTATTGGAATGAAACGTTACCTCGGTTTTGAATTTCTCCGCTTGGTGGAATTGAAGTTACTAGGACACGGAAAGAAATTGTTGCTGATTCAGAAGGAGCAAGTGTTGAAAGCGGAATGCCTGCTGCTGGATTTGCGGTTGGTTGCGGCACATTGTTAATAGTAACACTATCTTGAATGAACGAAGTACCGACAGGAATTGTATCAGTTACAACAATATTATTAGCAGGAATGGTACCTGTATTTTGGAGTGAAATCGTATACGGTGCGAGACGTTCTCGAG
>NZ_BPLI01000113.1:0-8907 GCF_019656175.1 Bacillus sp. BML-BC051 | reverse complement strand
ATTTTATAGGGTTCAGTTCAGTGAAAACGTCTCTTTTCATTTGTATTATAGTTGATTTAAAACCCAATTTGTAGCATCTTCAAAGTTTTCTGCAATGTAGTTCGGCTCAATATGTGCCCATTTGTGACGGTACGTATGTAAAGCATCATGTCCAGCGCCTGTTCGAACTAATATCGTCGTCGCATGTACAGTTGCTCCTGCAACAATATCAGTCCAGCGATCACCAATTACAGCGCATTTTGTTAAATCGAGCTCATATTTTTCGGCTGCTTGCAGCAGCATACCTGTACTGGGTTTGCGGCATTCACAACCATCACCGTGTTTATGAGGACATACGTAAATATCATCAAAGCCGAACCCTTTTAATTCTTGTGCAAAATCAGCAACAGTCGCTATCCCGTCTGCGGTACCTGGCTGGTTTGTGAAAGAGAAAATTTTTATATTACGAGATTTTAGTTTTTGCAGAGCTGCTTTTGTAAAAGGAAATAATGTAAAAGATCCAGGATAATGTATTGTAGTGTCACCGCCAATTGTACCGTCACGATCAATAAAAATAGCTTCGATGTTTGTCATAGTTTTAGTCCTTTCTATTTATAAGTATTTTAAAAATGTTTTACAAATCGATATCCATTCACTTCATATCCTAATTTTTTATAAAAAGGATGTGCTTCTACTCTTTTTGTTCCACTAACTAGCCATGTACCAATACAATTATGTTTTTTGGCTAATTGTTCTGCATAATCCATTAATACTTGTCCAATGCCTTTTCGTCGTATTGTAGAATCAACGCTAATAATTGAAATTTCCCCATAACGAGTTATATCTTCTAAATTTTCACGTATACGAAACCCAAGTAATCCGTATATAGTGTCTTCTTCTTCATAAACATATAAAAAATCAAAAGGACTCATTTTTACGAATCGCAATCGGTTGTTCATATCTTCATAGGAAATAGAGGAACCTTTTAATTCTTTTGTTAAAGAACAAAGTGCATCTATATCGTCTATCGTAGCTTCGCGAATTTGAAAAGACATATAATTCACTCCAATAAAATGTAATCAAACATTAAATATTCTGTTAAAAATTATTTATTCCTGCTATGAAAATAAATATTTTATAATGATATTTAGATAGTTATATGTTATTCTTTTCCTTGATTGTATTGGAAATGGAAAGAAGGGGAATGTATGTTAGACGTGAATATCCGCTCTGCCGGATATGATATAGGGGAGAAGACAATTCATGATATTGCTTTTTCAATTAAAAAAGGTGAATTAGTTGCACTTATTGGTGCGAATGGTGCTGGGAAGAGTACGACGATTAAAACGATGCTCGGTTTACTTGTAAATATGAATGGTGAAATATCATTCGGTGAAAAAAAGAACCCTTATGCATATGTGCCGGAGCATCCGACATATTATGATTATTTAACGCTATGGGAACATATTGAACTATTAATGGCTGCTCGTGAGAATGAGGTAGGAAGCTGGAAAAGGAAAGCGGACGAGTTATTACATATGTTTCGAATGGATAAACATAAACATGAGTATTTATCAAAGTTTTCAAAAGGCATGAAACAAAAATCAATGCTCATTTTGGCATTTTTAACTGAACCGGATTTTTATATCATTGATGAACCTTTTATCGGTTTAGATCCAGTAGCTACGAAAGAGTTTTTAAGTTATTTATATAAAGAGAAAGAACGCGGCGCAGGTATATTACTTTGTACGCACGTATTAGACACAGCTGAAAGAATTTGTGAGAGATTTTTACTCATTTCACAAGGTACATTAGTCGCAGATGGACATTTAGAAGCAATCCAAACGTTAGCGGAAATGCCAGGGAGTTCATTATTAGACTGCTTTGATGTAATCGTAAGGCGTGAACAACATGATTAAACAACAATTTTATAAAAGATTGCGTTATGAAGTGAGGCGTAAATGGAAGTCCATACGTTCTATAACTGATTGGACAGTTGCGCTATATATTATTATTCCTGCACTTATATTTATGGGAATTTATTATCGTTCACTATGGATAGAAGAATTATCGATGGAAGAGACAGTTTATTTCGGATTAGGTCTATTCGCATTTTATGTGATTACATATTCAAGAGGAGTTCGTTCATTTTTTGAACAAGCGGATAGTTTATTTTTAATTTCGTATCCCGCTCACATGCAAAAGTTAATCCAGTATGGCATGACATATACGTTTATTCGAATAGCGATAACGAATGTAATAGTAGTAGTTGCTATGTTACCAGTGTTGATGAAAAGTATCGGAGTGACGAAGATACAAGTCGTATTATTTTGGCTGTTTTTTACTGTGTTTCGATTTCTGTTGTCGTTATTAACGAGATTTATTCATGTACGTGTGGGGAAACGATGGCTACTATGGATTATAAAAAATGTAATGTTTTCTATAAGTTTAACCTTTTTTGGAGTGAGTCTGCTTCTTATTTATAAAAATCCATTTTATTCTATACTAAGTATCGGTCTAGCAGTTTTACTAATTATCGTATTGATAAAAGAAAAATTGAATTATAAAAATTGCTTTTTTAAAGAAGTTGAGAAAGAGAAAGAAGAAAGTATGCGCTGGACAAGTGGGATTATGCAAGTTGGTGGTCATACAGCTAAACCGAGTAGTTCGAATAAAAAACCGTGGATGTTTCCGCGTTCTAAAAAGTTTTTAGGGAAGAAAAAGGAATCTCGTATTGTTGAATCCTTTTTAAAAGAATTTTTCCGTACAAGTAGTGCACGAATATTCTATATTCAAATTCTATGTATAAGCACTGTCAGTATTATTATGAGTCCGAGGTGGATTGCAGCTATTATTCTTGCATTTACTTTAGTTGCAATTTCTCGTTATGCGCGCGATTATTGGAATGAATTTACGAAAAAAATGTTTCTTCATTTATATTGTGATGAAGGAAAATTACTATTATTAAGATGGAAGGCAGATCGCTATTTATTACTTCCAGTACTACTTTTGTATGGAATAGTTATCCTTTCTCATTTTTATTTATTACTAGCTGTAATTGCCGGGATTCTTTTTATAGTATGGATTGGTTGGATTGTATTTTTACCATAGAAAAAGAGCCGCTAAACGGCTCTTTTTCTAATCTGTCACACATTGATAAAGAAAATATACTAAAACGAGTATGCTTGCGGCGGAATACATGACGTCTAAAGTCATCGGATTGCCTCCTCATTGTTGTTGTACTTATATTGTATGAAATCTTACAATTTCATATTCAAGTGAAAAATATGTGAACGTTAACAAAATTGTAAAGTGCAAAAATTACAATCATTTTGTATAATAGAAGGAACAACCGTTTTATAAAACATAATGAGTGAAAGGGGAGGGAACATACATGCCAAATTGGTTTAGAAAAACCTTAGTCGCATTAATTACCGTATTTACATTTGGTTTAGTGACGCCTCCTTCCATATTGCTTGATAATGCCAAAGCTGCGGACAAGCCTACGAGCACAGCTGGGCAACAAAATTTGGAGAGTACGTCCTATACATATGAAGAAACGAATGACAGGTTAACCACTGATACTTTTATTACGTACGCAATGCAAGAAGCAGAGAAGCAGTCGATGCAAAAGTTTGGCACTAAAATTGGTCCAGTAATTGAAGATGAGTTTAAAGATGTAATATTACCGAAAATTGAAGAGGCAATTGCTGAGCTTGCAAGTGATGTGCCAGAGGAGTCATTGCAATCATTAGCGATTTCTCAAAGGCCAGCTGGCGGAAATAATGAAAAGATTTTTCATGTGTATGACACGAAATCAGGAAATGACTTATTGCGATTTCATGTAAGAAGAGATCATCCACCGCAAGATGGTTATTATTTTAATTTCCACTATCACCGTTTTGATGATGGGTACTCTGGACACCATGAATTAGGAAATATTTATTGGAATACGAATGTACCGCCAAAGTGGCTTTCTTAAAAAGAACAAGAGAAAATCTTGTTCTTTTTTATGTATATAGAAGGGTAAGACAACTACGGTGTTGAATAAGATAGGTTTAGAAAAAGAAGCAAAGGGAGTATGGGAATGCAAAAGTATATTGTTTTTGACTTTGATGGCACATTAGTAGATTCACAAAATATATTTGTACCAATTTATAATCAACTTGCTGAAAAGCACGGATATAAAACGGTAAGGGAAGAAGAAATTGAGTATTTACGTAAATTAACGATGCCAGAGCGATGTAAACAACTCGATGTACCACTGTATAAACTACCGATATTAGCACTTGAGTTTTATAAATTGTATCAACCTGCTATAAAAGATCTTATTTTGTTCCATGGGATGAAGGATGTATTAGATGAACTACATAAAAAAGGTTACGGGATTGCAGTCATATCATCGAACTCAGAAGAGCATATTCGGGCATTTTTACACAATAATGATATAGAAAATATTCAAGAAGTGTATTGTTCAAAAAATTTGTTCGGGAAAGATAAAATGATAAAAAGGTTTTTAAAATCCAAAAAGATAACAGAGAAAGATATGTTATACGTTGGTGACGAACAGCGAGATGTAGCAGCATGTAAAAAGGCTGGGGTGAACGTAATTTGGGTATCTTGGGGGTATGATGTTATTGAAACAGTGAAAAAAGATGCACCAGATTATATGGTCAATACACCGATGGAAATTGTGCAAGTAGTGCAAGGGGCATATTCTTAATATGAATATACTACGAGCAGGTATTCATCATATTGAATTTTGGGTAGCAAATTAGAGGAGTCTATTTCTAATTATGATATGTTTTTTTCCATAATTGGATGAAGAAAGGTAAATGTAGTATCATATAGTACGGGAGAAAGTGAAATATATTTTAAGGAAGTAGTCGAGGAAATCGTAAGGGGAATAAAAATGAAAACAATTACAGCATGTCAAAATAATATACAAATAATAAAAGATGCAGCGAATATTGAAGAAATTTCTAAAGGTTTCTCTCCTGATAAGAAATATATAGTTACGACAATTGATAATGAAAAATATTTGTTACGGATTGGCGATATACAAGAGTATGAAAGAAGGAAAATAGAATTTCAAATTTTAAATGAAATGGTAAAACGTAACGTACAGGCACAAAGGCCGATTGAAATAGGTGTATTGGAAGAAGAAGGTGTATATAGTATTTTCTCATATATAGAAGGGGAAGATGCGAAGAAGCTATTGCCTACGTATTCACCAAAAGAACAATATGAGATTGGTATAGAGGCAGGAAAAGATTTAGCAAAAATGCATACATATGAAGCTTCTAAGGATATTCTTCCATGGTATGAAAGAGCAATGAAAAAACACCAAAAATATGTAGAGGCATATAAAACATGTGGAATAAAAATAAAAAATGATGATAAAATCATAAAGTTTATAGATGAAAATGAAAAATATTTAAAGAACCGCCCAAATCGATTTCAACACGATGATTTTCATTTAGAAAATATAATTGTGCGAGATGGGAAATATGTAGGTGTTGTTGATTTTAATGGCTATGACTGGGGCGACCCACTTCATGATTTCGTAAAGATTGCACTATTTGCAAGAGACATTAGTATTCCGTATTCAATCGGACAAATAGAAGGCTACTTTAATGGGAAAATACCAGAGGAGTTCTGGAATTTATATGCGGTATATGTTGGCATGACGGTTTTCTCATCAGTTGTCTGGTCATTACGAGCAGCACCACATATGTTAGATGATACGTTAGAACGCCTTACTATCGTTTTAGAGGATCATAAAAACTTTGAGTTATTAAAGCCAATTTGGTTTCAACCAGAAAAGATTGATATGAAATAGAAAAGGTAGGTGTGATTCACATCTACCTTTATTTTTTACCATTCTTCGTTTTGAAGCAGTTGTAATGCTAACTTTACATCTATATCTTCTTGTATATGTTCCGGAGTCCATGGGATATGTATATGTGGTTGTATACCAATTCCGGACATTCCTTCGCCTTTATCTATAATAGAAAGCCGTGAAGTAGGGTAATAAAGAGCGAATGTATCAGCCCATTTCATTACCGCTAAATTAGAATAATCATTTAAACCAGCAGTAGGACGACCTATCACTTTTACTTTCGATGATTTTTTTGCAACTTCTACAAAAGAATCACCAGAACTTCCGCATGTAACATCTGTTAATATCACTACTCTAGTAGGTGATTTTCTACCGTGTATTGTTAATGATTGAAGTTCTTTTGGTAATTCAGAAGGATCAAATGTAACGAACCCTTTTTTATAATTCTTTTTTAAATCTTGAATAAATATATCTGTGAATATTTTGGAAAGTTCGTCTAAAGAATCATAATCTTCCATTTCGATGTCTTTCATACGTAAATGAAAGTTTCGTTCCGTATGATTTAATTGCATTGTATCTGAAGAATCGAAAAGGGAAATCTCTTTGTCTTTGAATATGTAAGGAAGCAATTTAAAAAATGCATCATCACTTCCACCACGATTCAAACGCACATCAATAATTAAATTGGGAAAAGAATTTAGCTCATTTTTGTGTGAGTCTAATAATTTATTAATAGCTTCAGTGTTTGCGAAATCTGTCAAAGTAATTAAAAGTGTATCTTTATTATGCTGTTTAAATGAATGAATAGGCGTGTATTCATTTTGTTTATACTTTTGTAAAGTAATTGTTTGAGTCGATCCATCTTCATCTATAAGTGTACAATTTGACGATTTTAATAAAACATAATCCCATTTTTCTCGTTCATATGTAGCTTCATTTAAATACTTCTTATATTTTATTAATAGCTCAGGAATTTTCATATTATCTAATGCTAGTATAGACTGTCCTTTTTTCACTCTTACTTCGTGTGAAGTGGATGTAATATATAGGCGATCTTCGTATCTTTTCACTTGGAAGCCAACACTGTTAAGTGGTTGATTGTTAGAGTACATTTTGAAAAACATATGATTATCTTTAAAGTCTAGTAAGTAATCACGTACAATTTCAGTGAAATGAACTGGTGTCAGTTCTCCGTGTTTCTCTAATTTCTCGATTGTCTGTAAATAAGTAGTAGGATCGTCCCATCCTTTTTTATCAATACAACCGGAATAATCGTGATGAGTAATCGAAACAACTTCTTTGAAAATTTCTGTGTACACAGCTTTTCCTCCAGATAATTTAATTAGTTAAATAATAGAATTCTGTACCCTTTACGTATTATCCTTTTTTGCATAGAGAAAAGAGGAATAGAGGGATGTGTTATCGTCCCTCTATTAAAATATTTATTTAATTTTCTTAAATGCAAGCGGCTGCGTACTTAACATAGCTGGTACATGTAACTGAAGGGATGGGAATTTACCTTTCACATCCATTTCATATGCAAATAATAGACTCATCTTCATTTGGAATAAGTCAACTTTTGCAGAGAAGATGTCGTAATGATGATGAGCTAATTGAATATCCATCTCCATAAATTGTACAAATAACGAATTATCTCGTTTGTATACTTGTAATGTTCCATATGCAGGATGTTCAAAAGTACCAGTATAATCCTCTAATTTGTGAGAAGGTGTAGTCCCTTTAATTTGTTCAGGAAGTGATTCAGTGGCTTCTTTCATCATTTCCTTCATTTTCTCAGTATCTTCTACAGCACGTTTATGCCAGTCGATAGTTTCTAATCCGAGTAGCCCGTCGTAAATTTGATTTGCTAGATAAATAGGAAGTAATGTACCTCCAGCATTCGTTAATATAACAAGACCTACATTTTCATTTGGCATGAATGAAACAAGCGCTGAGAATCCATCAATATTACCGCCATGATGAATAACCTTTTTACCACGATAAGCGCTAATAAACCAACCAAGGCCGTAACTATTTAATGGAGATTCAGGAAGTGATAAAACTGGTTGATCTGGAATGGAATTATGTGGTGTATACATTTGTTGTAATAATTCAGAGGAGATTAATTCATGGTCTCCAAATTTCCCTTTGTTTAAGTGAAGAAGTACCCAATTTGCCATATCTTCAATTGTAGAATTAATACATCCAGCAGCGCCGACTGTATCGATGTTATGGAATGGAACTTCTTTTATTTCACCGTCATTTTCAACGTAAGGTAAAGCATAATCATCTGTAGTTTGTGAATCTGTAACAGAGAAATTTGTATGTCTCATATTTAAAGGTTCTAAAATATGTTCTGTAGCGTATTGCTCCCACGTTTGATTCGTAATGTTTTCTACAATGTAGCTAATTGTTGCATACATTAAGTTGTTATAAAGAAATGCTGTGCGGAACGGTGCATCAAGTTGTAAATGTTTTATTTTTTCAACGAGATCTTTTCGAGATAAGGAAGAGCTGTACCAAAGAGCCTCATGACGACTAACCCCAGTGCGATGGGAAGCTAAGTCTCGTCCTGTAACTTGTGAGCTAGCAAGTAGTTCAGATAAAGAGAAGTTAGGTATATAAGTCTGGACAGGAGTATCCCAATTAAACTTTGTTTGCTGTGCCAACAAGCTTAATGAAAGTGTCCCAAAAGCTTTCGTTGAGGAACCAATTGCGAACCGAGTACTCGGTGTAACAGCTTCTTTTGTTTCTATATTTCGATAGCCGAAACCTTCTGAAATAATAACTTCACCGTCTTTTATAACAGCTACAGCAGCGCCAGGAACCTTTAAATCCTTCATCATTTTTTCAACCGTTGTTTGCAAAGAAGACATAACAGGAGTTTCAATTTTAGACATACTTCTAACCTCCAAATATAAATTTTGTTCTACCGCACTATACTTTCGGTAATAGAAAATGAAAACCTTTTTAATTATGGAAAGTTAATAATTTTGTAAGAATGAATAAAATTATTATTTATTTAGAATTTTATTTTTATTATAATTAATTTAAATTAAGATTTAGAAAAGATGGTGAAGAAGTGA